>CBHTTW010000443.1:0-2484 GCA_966096025.1 uncultured Alphaproteobacteria bacterium
GCCCCCAAGGGGAATCGAACCCCTGTTTCAGCCTTGAGAGGGCCGCGTCCTGACCGCTAGACGATGGGGGCCCAGCGGGACCCGCGCTTATAGCGGGGGCAATACGGAACCCGCAAGGTTCCGGCGCGGGACGCGAAAATGGGACCGGAACGATCTTCGTGCCCGTTTGTTAGAAAGACGAAATCCCCAGCAAAACCAACGCCATGACCAGATTTTATTTCAACGTCCAGGACCAAGCCGGATACACGCCCGACCCCGAAGGCCAGGAGTTGCCCGATGCGGACGCCGCGCGCCGCGAGGCGGTGTGCGCCACCCGCGAAATTCTGGGTGAAAGTTTGCTGCATGGCGGCGCGCTGAACCACCGCACCATCGAAATCACCGACGCGGACGGCCATGTGGTGGCCCGGGTCAATTCGCGCGACGTGTTGTTCGAGGATGGACAGCTGCGCAGCTATTCCGACGACGTCACCCATTCGGCGCCGGCAAACCGTCCGTCCGAATAGACGAAGGCGCTTACGTCTTCGCCTGCCGCGATCAGCCAGAGGAAATTGTCCTCCGCGGCGCCCGCAAGGTCGATCGCCGATGGCTGGGCGCGGCCATTGGGGTGGGAATGATAGCAGCCGATGATGGCGTGGCCTTGCGCACGCGCCGTTTTGTAAGCCGCAAACTGGTCGCGCGGATCGATATCGAACCGGTCCGCCCCATCCGCAAGATTGCGGCTGGGATGCAGCGCGGTTATGCGAAAATTTTCTCCTTCCCGCCAACCTTCGATCAGGCCGCAGCATTCGCGGGGCGCGGCGCCTCGCGCCTCCCGCAGGATTTGGGCGCAGAGCCCGTCCGGCATGATGACGCGCATCACGGCGCGGTCTTGACCCGCCCGGTCTGTTTGCCGGTGGCCAAATCGATGATCTCGACTTCGCCGCCGGACGGCGTTTCGACATGCAGCACCAGCTTGCCCGCCTCGGTCGTGGCGGAGACGATGCGGGCGCCAGGCGCCAAAGTGATCACGGCGGACGGAAGCGCGCTCGCGGCGGCGGCGGGCTGGGCATTTTCCGTCGCTTTTGTTCCCATCAGGATACTGGCCTGTCGCATAAAGCCCCAAATGGTGCCCAAAAGAGCCAGCACAAGCAGCGCGCTCATGATAATGACGAGGATCCAGGCGGTCCGGCGGTTTGTCGCCGGCGGCCGGGTTTCGTGATTGATGGGCATGTCGGACATTCAGAACTCCACAATGGACTCGCCAACCGACCGGCGCACGGCGCTGGCCGGTGACGATCATGCCGGCTGGCGGCTGGATCGTTTCCTGGCCGCAAGCCTGCCCGAATTTTCCCGCTCGCGGCTTCAGCAATTGCTGGAGGGCGCGGCGGTATTTCTAGGCGAGCGGACGATAAAAGACGCCAATCACCGGGTCAAACCGGGCGAAAGCTATCATGTGATCGTGCCGCCCACCTTGCCCGCTGTGCCGCAAGGCCAGGACATCCCGCTGGAAGTGGTTTACGAAGACAAGGACCTGATCGTGATCAACAAGCCGGCCGGGTTGGTGGTGCATCCGGCGGCGGGAAATCCCGACGGCACTTTGGTCAATGCCTTGATCGCCCATTGCGGCGAAAAAAATCTGGCCATCGGCGGAGAGTCGCGGCCCGGCATCGTTCACCGCCTGGACAAGGACACGTCCGGCCTGTTGGTGGCGGCCAAAACCGAACGCGCCATGGCCTCGCTGGCCAAACAGTTCGCCAATCACACCATCGAGCGCGCCTATAATGCCGTGGTGTGGGGGGCGCCGCGCGATAGCGCCGGATTGATCGAAAGCCAGATCGGACGCAGCCCGTTCGACCGCAAGCGCATGACCGTGCTGCGCGCCGGCGGCAAGCGGGCCGCGACCCGCTACAAGGTGATCGAGAAATTCGGACCGGCGGAGCGGCCTTTCGCCGCCCTGATCGAATGCCGGCTGGAAACCGGGCGTACCCACCAGATCCGGGTCCATCTCACCCATCTGGGACATCCCTTGATCGGCGACCCGCAATATGGCCGCAATCGCACCGCCCCGCGCGGCAAGTCGGACGCCGAGACCCGCGCGTTTACGCTGGCAGCAGACTTTCCCCGTCAGGCGCTGCACGCTTTTGTCCTGGGATTTCAGCATCCTAGCCTGCACAAGACCCTGCGTTTCGAAGCCCCCTGGCCTGCGGATTTTGCGGAACTTGTCGCAGCCCTTAAGGGATTGAATAAGCCCTAAGCCTGCTTATCTCTGATCAACTTTCGGGGCGTTGAGGCGTTGGAAATTCGCACGCCCGAGAAGGGGGATTAGATGAGCAGTCGTGGACTTCCCGTTCTGTCGGGCGATGCCGGCCTCTCGCGTTATTTGACCGAGATCCGCAAGTTTCCGCTTTTGTCGCCGGAAGACGAATACATGTTCGCCAAGCGCTGGAAGGAACATGAGGACCCCGAGGCCGCGCGCCGCCTGGTCACCAGCCATCTGCGCCTGGT
>CBHTTW010000444.1:0-2476 GCA_966096025.1 uncultured Alphaproteobacteria bacterium
GCGTTTGCCGCAAGGCGCGGTGGTGCTGCCGGGGCTGGATCAGAAGCTGGATGCGGATAGCTGGGAAAGGCTGGACCCCGGCCATCCGCAATATGGCTTGCGGCAATTGCTGCAGAAAATCGGTGCGGAACGCGAGGATGTGCAGGACTGGTTCGCCGTCCCGGCAAATCCGGCCCGCGAAAATCTGTTGACCGAAATCTTGCGCCCCGCGCCCACCACCGATGCCTGGCGCGAACTGGCAGGCCAGGACGATAACCGCATTCGCGATGGCCTGAAAAATATCGGGCTGATCCAGGCCGCCGATCCCGCCCAGGAAGCCCTCGCCATCGCACTGGCTCTGCGTGAGGCACTGGAGGTGCCGGGCCGCACCGCCGCCCTGGTCACCCCCGACCGCAATCTGGCGCGCCGGGTGGCCGCCGAAATGACGCGCTGGAACATCGCCATCGACGATTCCGCCGGGCGTCCCTTGGCCCACACCGCCGCCGGCACATTCCTCTGCCTGCTGGCGGAGGCGGCGCAGGCGCGCTTCGCGCCGGTGCCGTTGCTGGCCTTGCTGAAACATCCTTTTGCGCGGCGCGGCCAGGACGCTGCGTCGTTCCGCGCCCGGGCGCGTGAGCTGGACCGCTGGTGCCTGCGCGGGCCGCGTCCCGATCCAGGCCTTGCGGGTGTCACCGTCGCGATCGCCAAAGCCGGACAGGGGCGTGTTCCGCCGCCTGCCCCCGCGCTGGCCGCTTTGGCGGACTGGTGGAAACAGATTGCGGCAATTCTTGCGCCGCTGGAAAATCTGTTCGCGCAAGGCGATGCGCCGCTTGAAGCCTTGCTGGATGAAACGATCGGAGCCGCCGAAGCCTTGGCCTGCGACCAGGCTGAAAATTGCATCCTATGGGCCAATGACGATGGCGAGGCCGCCGCCGAACTGGCCGCCGCCTTCAAGCTGGCCGTGACGGATTTGGAACCGGTCGAACCGGGCTCATGGCCCGCTCTCATCCGCCATCTGGCGATGAAGATGCCGGTGCGCACCGCCTTCGGGCGCCACCCGCGCCTGGCGATCTTGGGACCGCTGGGGGCACGCTTGCAGGGTTTCGACCTGGTGGTGCTGGGCGGATTGAATGAAGGCACTTGGCCGCGCAGCCCCGGCAGCGATCCCTGGTTTTCGCGACCCATGCGCGCCAGCCTGGGTCTGGAACAACCGGAGCGCGGCATCGGACTTTCGGCCCACGACTTTGCCATGCTGGCGGCCGGGCCTTGCGTGTTGCTCAGCCGCGCCTTGAAAGCCGACGGCGCCCCCACCATCGCCTCGCGCTGGCTGCAACGCTTGACGCAACTGACGCGCGGCCTGGGACTGGAAGATGGGCTGGCGCCGAAACTGGATTACGCCGCGCTGGCCGCCCGCATGATCGACGTGCCCATGGGCACACGTCTGCCCCGGCCCGCACCCACGCCACCGATCGAAACCCGTCCACGCCGCCTGTCGGTCACCGAAATCGAAACCTGGCTGCGCGATCCTTATGCGATTTATGCCAAGCATGTTTTGCGGCTCAAACCCCTGGACGCGCTGGACGAACCGATCGGGCCGTTGGAGCGCGGCACCGCGCTGCACAAGGCGCTGGAACTCTTCATCGCCAAATACAAAGACGGATTGCCGAAAGATGCCGAGCGGCAATTGACGGCAATCGCCGATCAAGTGTTTGCAGGGGCCGGTATTCCACGGGCAGCGTTGGCGCTGTGGCGCCCCCGTTTCGGCGCGGCGGCGCGCGGCTTTGTCGAATTCGAACGCGAGCGCCGTCAAAACGTCTCGGCTTCATATCTGGAGATCAAGGGAAGCCTGGCGTTGGGCGACTTCACCCTGACCGGTGTCGCCGACCGCATCGACCTGCTCAAGGACGGCAAGTGTGCGATCCTGGATTACAAGACGGGCGCAATCCCGACCCCCAAACAGGTGCAACAGCTTCTCTCGCCGCAATTGCCGCTGGAAGCGGCGATGCTGGCCCAGGGTGGTTTTCCGCAAATCGGCAAACGTGTCGCCGAAGACCTGATCTATATCAGTCTTGCCAGCGAAAAAACGGCGCGTACACCACGTCCAATTGAAGATGCGGTTGCGCTGGCGGAGGAAGCCGTTACCCAATTGGCGCGGCGTATCGCCTGGTTCCGGGAAGAATCCACCGCCTATCGCCCACGGGTGCGCCCCTATCGCGCCGATAGCGCGGGCGATTACGACCATCTGGCGCGGGTGAAGGAATGGTCGCCCTCGGGCTGGGGTGAAGAACCATGACCCGTGATCCGTCCATGATCGCCTCCGATCCGGAGATTTCCGCCTGGGTGGCGGCCAATGCCGGCGCCGGCAAGACCTATACCCTGGCCAATCGAGTGGCGCGGCTGCTTTTGGCCGATGCCGATCCGCAGAAAATTCTCTGCCTCACCTTCACCAAGGCGGCGGCGGCGGAAATGCAGGATCGCTTGTTCCAGCAGCTTGGCA
>CBHTTW010000445.1:0-2469 GCA_966096025.1 uncultured Alphaproteobacteria bacterium
CCGGAGACCGGGTGCAGTTCACCGGCGTGGGCGGGCTGGCGATGGCGCGCGAGGGCCTGGAAAGCCTTTATCCCCTCAACGACACCGCCGTGATGGGCTTGCGCGAGGTGGTGCCCGCCATTCCCGCCATTTTGCGGCGGGTCAAGCAGGCGGTGAATTTCGCCATCCAGACCAGGCCCGATGTGGTGGTGGTGATCGACAGTCCCGATTTCACCCATCGCGTGGCGCGGGCAATCAAAAAGCGCGATCCCACGATCAAGACGGTGGACTATGTCGCGCCACAAGTGTGGGCGTCGCGCGCCTATCGCGCCAAGGCCATGGCGCAGTATTTCGACCTGGTGCTGGCGCTGTTTCCCTTTGAAGTCCCGTTCTTCGAGAAATATGGCTTGAAGGCCGCCTTCGTCGGCCATCCGGTGATCGAGCGCGCGGCCAAGATCGGCGGCGGCGCACAATTGCGCGCGCGGCTGGGCATCGCAGCCGACGCGCCATTGCTGGCGGTTTTGCCCGGCAGCCGCACCAGCGAGATCCGTTTCATCCTGCCGGAATTCTACGGTGCGGTGAGCCTGTTGGCCGGCGTCATTCCGGGGCTGGTGACGGTGCTGCCCACCGTGCCGCATGTCGCCGCCCGGGTGCGCGAAGCGGCAGCCGATTGGCCCACCCCGCTGCACATTGTCGAAGGCGAGGCCGACAAATACGCCGCTTTCGATGCCGCGAATGTGTCGCTGGCGGCATCGGGCACGGTGACGGCGGAGCTGGCGCTGGCGCACACGCCGATGGTGGTGGGCTATAGGGTGGGCGGGCTGACCTTCTTTTTGTCCAAATTCCTGATGACCGTCACCCACATCACCTTGATCAATATTCTGCTGGGGCGTGAGGCGGTGCCGGAATTCCTGCAATCCCGCGCCACGCCGGAAAATCTGGCCTTGGCGTTGGGGACGCTGTTCACCGATGCAGCGGCGCGGCAAGCGCAGGTCGAAGCGATGAAGGAATTCGGCCGGCTGTTGGGCGAAGGCGAGGAAGCCCCATCCTATCGCGCGGCGCGCACCTTATTGGAATTTTTGGGTTAGTCCGCCGGCATGTGGCCGGGCGGCCGGGCGCCGCGATGCAGCCGGGTGCACCAGAATACCGCGCCGATCAGCGCGGCGATGGCGGTAATTTCCGTCATGACCGGCCGGCGTTCTTCCCACAGGAAGCTGTAGAGCAGCGCGAACAGGGTTTCGAAAATCACCATTTGGCCCATCAGAGTCATGGGTAGGCGGCGGCTGGCGCCGTTCCAGAAAGCGTTGCCGATCACCGAAGCGGTGAGTGCGACGCCGCCGCTGACTGCCAGGAATCGCAGCCAGTCGTCGCTGTCATGCTGTCCGGGGACGGCAAAGGCGGGAACCGCCAGCAGCAATGCCTCCGCGCCGGATACAATGCCCAGCAGCAGCGACCAATCGTTGGAGGATAATTGCGGCAGCCGCGCCATGCGGCGGGCATTGCCGACCGCGAACAAGGCCCAGGAGCCCAGCGCGCCGAAGGCGCAGGCCAAGCCCAGCACTTGATCGCGCCAGTCCGCTCCGACACTGCCTTGCGTGGCGGAAGCGGCGATCAAACCCACGCCGATAACGGCCAGGGCCAGCGAAGGCACCAATGCGCTCAAACGCACTGCGCCTTTTTCGCGGCTTCCCACAATGGTGATCACCACCGGCAACAGGCCCACGATGAAGGAAGCCGCCATTGCGCCGGCCAGCCGCACGGCATAGGCCAGGAAGATGTAATAGATGATGTTTCCCGCCAGCCCCAGCCACAGCAAGGCGATCCAGTCGCCGCGATCCAGTTTCGCGACCAGCGCGCGCCAACGCGGCGCCGAAAGCGCCGCGGCGATCGCGCCATAAGCGAGATAACGTCCGGCGGACAATTGCGCGGCGCTGAAACCGGGCGCCATGTTGGGCGCCAGGAATACCATGCCCCACAACGCCCCCGCGGCGACGCCGCAAGCGACACCGGTGACGAGGGAGCGATCCGCGCTCACGCGCTAGGCGTGCCGCAGGCTCATTTACGCTTCGCCATCGGCGTGTAGGCGCGCTCGGTCGGGCCGGTATAGATCTGGCGCGGGCGGCCGATCTTCTGGTGCGGGTCTTCCAGCATTTCCTTCCACTGGGCGATCCAGCCCACGGTGCGGGCCAGGGCGAACAAGGCGGTGAACATGGAGGTGGGAAAGCCCAGCGCCTTCAAGGTGATGCCGGAATAGAAGTCGATATTGGGATAGAGCTTCTTTTCGATGAAATAGGGATCGCTGAGCGCCACCTTTTCCAGTTCGATCGCCACTTTCAGCAGCGGGTCGTTGTGCAGGCCCAGTTCGTTGAGCACGGCATGGGCCTGGATCTGCATCGCCTTGGCGCGGGGATCGTAGTTCTTGTAGACGCGGTGGCCGAAGCCCATCAGGCGGAAGCCGCTGGTCTTGTCCTTGGCCTTGGCGACGAATTC
>CBHTTW010000446.1:0-2456 GCA_966096025.1 uncultured Alphaproteobacteria bacterium
TGGGACCGCCGGTGACCAAGCCATAGGCGGCAAAGTTCACCTGCTGGCGCAACGGGCCATAGTAGGATTTGGGGAAGCCGGCCGGGGCCGCGCTCGTATTGGTGGAGCTGAAAACGCCTTCGCCGGTGTAGCTCGCCGTACCCGACTGGCGCGACAGATTGCGGCCGGAGATGTTACCCGGCAGGGCGGTGTGCTGATAGACGTTCTGCGGATAACGCGGCAGCAGACCGTCATTGTAACTGTATTCGACAGAGGTTTCGAAATGACCGCGGCCGCCGGCAAAGCTGGTGCCCGCCGCGGCGGCAATGGTCAGGTTGCCCATGTCGCCATAACCCGAGCCGCCGCCGAACATGTTGGCCTTGAAGCCTTCGAACTTCTTGTCGAGCACGAAGTTGACCACACCGGCGATCGCATCCGAGCCCCAGGAGGCCGAAGCGCCGCCGGTCACGATATCGACGCGCTGGATCAGCATCTGCGGCACCATGCTGACGTCCACCACACCGTTCAGGTTGGCGGCCACAACACGCTGGCCGTCGATCAGGGTCAGGGTGCGCAGGGGGCTGAGGGCGCGCATGCCGATGGCCGACAGACCGATCAGGCCGTTGGAGGTGGTACCGGCCTGGGCGGCAGCACCGGTGGAGCCTTGCAGAGCAGGCAGGTCTTTCAACGAGTCGAAGACGTTGGGCTTGGCCTGGGATTCCAGGTCGGCCGCGCTGATGACCGTCGTCGGGGTCGGGGCGTCAAAACCGGCTGCTTGCAGACGGGTTGAGGAAACGACGACGTGCTCGACATCTTCCTGCGCAAACGCGGCGCCGGCGCTCAATGCCAATATCGCAGCACTGCCCGCAAAACGCGCACGGGCCTTCAAACGACCAGAATTCATAGCATCCCCCTATACGGAATTGTTTCCCGTTGTTGATTCCAGTTTGACCCCACATCGCCGCCGCTCGCAAGAGCGCCGCCGCCCGTAAGGGCACGAAAACAAAAGAAATTGCCGAACTAAGCCGAGTGTGGTGCCAAGGTAACAACTATATACGTGACGTAGTATGCCAAAAAGTTTATGTTTTCTGCATAAGGGGTTACCGACATGCCGGCCAGGCAGATCACCCGCTTTACCGACGCCGACACGGCCCGCAGATACCTGCAGGACCTGTTGTGGCGGGACGGTCCGGTTTGCCCGCATTGCAAAATCACCGGCCGGGCCACCGCCCTCAAGGGCAAATCGACTCGTCCGGGAGTCCATTGGTGCAATGCCTGCCGCAAACCCTTCAGCGTGACAGTCGGCACAATCTATGAGCGTTCGAAGGTGCCGCTGAATTTGTGGCTCTACGCCAATCACCTGCTTTGCAGCGAGAGGGACATTTCCGGGCATCATTTGGCCCGCAAGTTGGGCGTCAGCTACAAAACGGCCTGGTTCATGGCCCGCCATATTCGCGGCGCGATGGACGCCTCGTCCTGACTCCAACGCGCCGCCACAATCGCTTACGGCGCTTTGGGTGTTTTGCGGCCGCCCTTGCCCTTTGCCTTTAAATCGGCATGCGGCTTGTGAGGAGTCTCAAGCATTCGCAGCAGGACTTCATCTTCGCGTTTCTGGCTGGATGATTTTGTCATGCAAGGCGCCGCCGGCCATTTGCCTACGGCGCAGCCGACGCCGTCACGCTGCCGGCACTGACCTGCTGCTGCGGTTTTTTCGGCGCGGCTTTCATCGGCTTGTAGCGGCGGTACTGGTCCGACCAGGGCGGGAAGCCATACTCATCCTCGCCTTCATAGCGTTGGCGATACAAGGTCTTCAGGAAATAGTCCGCGCTGGGCAAATCCTCCAGCAATCCTTCCATGATTCCGACCGCGGCTTCCGAGGTGCCGGGCGGCACCAATTGCGGATTGCGGGTCTCGGCGCCCTTGATCATCGCCAGCCTGGTCGCCTCGAAAGCGATCTTGCGGGGTTCATCCAGCACCAGCTTGGGAATTTCCATAGGCGTGCCGGGATCCACCACAAAGGCCGAAACCATGCGGATGCGGTAAGCCGAAGAAATGCCGTCATATTTGCCGGTCTTCTGGTTGTACATGCCGTCGGCATTGCGGCGCAGCGCGTAGTACAGCGCGACATGATCCTCATGTTCGCGGATGCCTTGCTGGCCGCCGTCTTGTGCGAAGGTGTTCTCGGCATAAAGATCGCGCCAGTTGCGATAACCGCCGATCAAGCCGGCGCCGCCTGAACCATCGGCCGCGAGGCTGAGGCGAAGCTTGCCCTTGGTGAAATTGGTGTCACCGGTCTGGTCGTAGAACCAGGCGATGCGCGGGGTGTGCAGATGTTCCACCTGCTCGCTTTCCACCACGCCGTCCCTGATTTTCGCCTTCAGCTTGGTGTACTGGGCCGATTGCAGGATGCGATAGGAATAATCCATCGCCAGCCCGCCGCGCGCGTCCTTCACGATCCGGTCGGGCGAATAACCGAT
>CBHTTW010000447.1:0-2429 GCA_966096025.1 uncultured Alphaproteobacteria bacterium
CATCGGGCCCCGACAGGACCAGATGCTCGACATTGTCGCGGCGCAGGATCAGCAAACGCTGGCGCGGCCCGATCATCAGGGTTTCCACCACGCCGAGGCGCTTGACGCCGACGGCCTTGGTGACGCCGGGCACGCCGAAGCGGCGCGCCAGGAGGCCGGCGCCGCCGACCATTGCCAGCACCAGCAGCAGAGCACCGAAATAGCGAAGGATATCGACGAATGTCATGCGGGGATTAACGACGATCAACCTTAATCGCGGGTTAAGGCGGGGCAGATTGTGCCCGGCAAAAAATGCGCAGTGTTAAGCCGCGCTTAAGCATGGCGGGCGCAGTCTGGCGTCGAATTCTAGGCTAACAAAAGGTTACCGCGATGGAGATCACCGACTTGCCGCTGTTTTCCATGCTGAAACAGCGCATGACCTGGCTCAATCAGCGCCAGGATTTGCTCTCGCAGAATGTCGCCAATGCCGACACGCCGAAATATGTCTCGCGCGACCTGAAGCCGCTGGACTTCGATCAGATATTGAGCGGTTCGGGTCGCACCGGCACCTCGATGATGGCGACCAATGCGCGTCACTTCTCGCTGACGCCGGCGCGTGGCGGCAAGTTCGAGGATCACGAGAGTCCCGACCAGGAATTCGCCCCCAACGGCAATGCCGTGGCTTTGGAAGTGCAAATGATCAAGGTGTCGGACACCCAGGCGCAATACCAGGCCGCCGCCAATCTCTATGCCAAAGCCATGAGCATGATGCGCACGGCGATCGGACGCTGATTTACGCCTTGATCTGAACATTGACTCTTAAGACAGGAGACAAAAATGGACTTCTCGAAATCCATGGCGGTAGCGGCCTCGGGCATGCGCGCCCAGACCGACCGCATGAAGACGATTGCGGAAAATATCGCCAACGCCAATTCCACTTCGCCGATCAAGGGTGCCGATCCCTATCGCCGCAAGATCGCGACCATCAAGCCCGACTTCAACCGCGAGCTCGACGCCACCATGGTCAGCTCCGGCAATCCGATCCCCGACCGCAGCGATTTTCGCAGCCAGTACGATCCCGGCAACCCCAACGCCGACAAGCAGGGCTATGTGAAACTGCCCAATGTCGACAGTTTGGTGGAAATCATGGATATGCGCGAAGCCCAGCGCTCCTATGAGGCCGATCTGTCGGTGATGGAATCGACCAAGCAGATGCTGGCCAAGACCGTCGATCTCTTGAAGTAACCGCTACCTTCCTTCGCTGGCCTGCGCTGCGCGCAGGGTGCGAACTGAGAAACGAAAGGAAACAGCATGGCCATTCCCGCCGCCGCAGCCGCCGCCTACCGCGCCGCCGCCCAAATCGCCGCGACTCCCGGTACGCCGGGCATTACCCCCGCCAATGTCCCGGGCAACAACTTTTCCGATTTCCTGTCGGGCGCGATCAAGGATTCCATCAACACCATGCGCCAGGGCGAACACGCCGCCAGCCAGCAGGTTCAGGGCAAGGCCAATCTGGTGGATGTGGTCCAGTCGGTGAACGCCGCCGAGATCACCTTGGATACTGTGGTGGCCGTGCGCGACAAGGTCGTGGCCGCGTACCAGTCCATCATGAACATGCCGATCTAGTTCACATTCCGATTCAACAGAGAGCACAATGGATCCCGCTTCCACCATCGACTTTGCCCGCACTTCCATCCTGGTTTTGCTGGAAATCATCGCCCCCGCCATGCTCACCGCTCTTGTGGTGGGACTTGGCATCGGCCTGTTGCAGGCCGTGACCCAGATCCAGGAACAGACCCTGGTCTTTGTTCCCAAGATCGTGGCGATCTTTGTGGTGCTGCTGCTCTGCCTGCCTTTCGCCGGCGCCGCCATGAACGGTCTGATGACCGATATCGCCGGGCGCATAGCCGCTTATTAGATGGAAAAACGGACTTACCGCTCTCGCTGCTTGAGGTCCGTTTTTCGTAACTGGTTGACAGATCGCGCTTCAACGACATGACCATTCACCTCCCCGAACTGTCCGGCGTCATACTGACCTACCTTTTGGTGTTCAGCCGGGTCGGCGCGATGGTGATGCTGCTGCCCGCGATCGGCGAAATGGGCGTGCCCAGCCGGGTGCGTCTGGTCCTGGCGCTGGCGATCGCCTTCGCGCTGACCCCGCAGGTGCAAGGCAATTATCCCGCCGTTTCGCCGCAAAGCACGGTGGCGCTGACCATCATGATCGCCCAGGAAGTCACGGCCGGTGTGCTGGTGGGCGCCATGGCGCGCATCATCATGAGCGCCTTGCAAGTGGCCGGCTATCTGATCGCCACCCAGACCGGCCTGGCCTATGCCCAGACCTTGGACCCCACCCAGAACACCCAGGGCGCGGTGGTGGGCAACTTCATGATGCTGCTCGGCACCACCCTGATCTTTCTCACCAACCTGCATCATCTGGCGATCGGCGCCAT
>CBHTTW010000448.1:0-2427 GCA_966096025.1 uncultured Alphaproteobacteria bacterium
CGGTGTGCTGGCGCAGCAGCTCGCGTTCCAGCAGCGCCCATTCCGGCGGGTCCATCGGTGTGGCGATGGCGAAAGTGGTTTCGGCCAGTGCCGCATCGGGAATAAGGGCCGCCGCGCTGGCGGCGGCGGTGCCGAGAAGAAAGGAGCGGCGGGTGCTGTACATGGAAAACTCCGGGACTCAAGGATTGAGTGATGACAGATAGGCGGCGATATCGATGCGCATATCGTCGGTCATGTTGGCCACTTGCGGTTTCATCATCGCGGCGCCGGCGCCGTTGCGCATGCCGGTTTTGAAGTCATAAAGCTGGCGCGTGATCTGGCTGGGCGAGCGGCCCGCCAGCGCCGGGACATTGCCATTGCCCTTGTAATCGGGACCATGGCAGGCGGCGCAAGGAAACGCGCCCGCCCCGGACTCCACCAGTTTCTTGCCGCGGGCGATGGCACCCGTGGGCACATAGGCGATGAAGCTGGATTTGGAATCGCGCCATTCGGTGCGTTCCAGATTGACCGGCAGTTCCAGAATGCGCTTGCCGATCTTCTCCTTGGGACCGGGCACCACATTCATCATGTTGCGGTCGCCCACGATGGTCTTGGGCACCATGTCGGCTTCGATCACCCGGATCCACTTCTGGTATTTGAGCTTGGAGAAATAGTCGGCGGCGATTTTGACTTCCGCGTCGTTGGAGGCCTTGGCCACCGCCAGCATGGCATTGATCGAGCCCATCTTGTCGGTCGAGGATTTGCGCAGCCCCGAACGCATGTCGGCGACTTGCTGAACGATATAGTCGGCCGGTTGTCCGGCCACCGAGGCGTTTTCGGGGCGGCCCTGGCCATTGGGCAAATGGCAATAGCCGCAGGCAAAGACGCCGGGCTTGCGGCCATGGGCGACAACGTCCGGCATCTTGGGATGGCTGGCGGGATACCAGTCCGGCGCGTTGAACCGGTCGTTCACACCCGCTCCGGTGAAAGTGACCTTGGTGCCCGGCAGATGACCCACCTCATTGGGATCCAGCTGCTTGAATTTTTGCGTGGTCACCGGATAGGCCCAGTTGGGCATGCCGGTTTGCGCCAGCGCCGCGCCGCTGGCCAAAGCTATTCCCAGAAAAATAACGGTCTTACGCATGCGCTTCCCCCGGGGCTCTTGGTCTTATTGGCCTTAAGTCGCCCATAAATGCGCCGTCCGGGCAAGCCCTTTGGCCGACCCGGACGGAAGATAAGACGTTTGAGAGGCGGGAAACCCCGTCCCTTATTTCTTCGGAATCAACACATCCGGGACCGGGCTGCGCGGCGGGGTGCCCGTGTCGATCACCAGGGTCACGGCCAGATGCGCCGGCACGCTGCCGGGTTGCGGGCGGCAATCATGCGGCACCTCGCGCGGGATCACGAAGCTTTCGCCGGCCTTGACCGTCTTCATGGGCAGGCCCTTCAGGTAACACTCAAAGGTTCCGGTGACCACCTGGGTCATCTCCACCCCGAAATGCATGTGCGGCGAGGTGCTCTCCCCATCCTTCAGGTCGCGGGTGGTGATGATGACGGTCTGCGGCTTTGAGCCCGCCGGAATGTCATAGTTCTGCGTATTGGTGCCCTGTTGCACGGCCAACTGACCGCCCGACTGGGCAAAAGCGGCGGTGGAAGCCAGGACGGCGAATGCGGCGATGGCTGCTGTTTTCATGGACTTCACTCCCCAAATTTGGCGCGCAGATTGGCGCTTTGGCGCTTTTCTGGCAAGCGCGCGGCCGGACTTTTGGGCCCGGTCCGGCGGGAATTGTTCTCGCGGCAGTGCAGCGTGTTCTAGCGGGATTCCAGCCAGTGCATGCTGAACAGCCGGTCCTGGTCGGTCCAGACCGCGCGCGGGTTGAAGCCGGCGCGGGCCGCCATCTCGCGGAAGGATTCGATGGTGTATTTGTGGCTGTCCTCGGTATGGATCGCCTCGCCTTGCGCGAAGTCGAAGCGCTGGCCGCACAGCCTGACGCTCTGGCGCTTGAGGCTGACCAGATACATTTCGATGCGGTGGGCGCCGGCATTGTAAGGCGCGTAATGCGCGAAAGCGTCCAGGTCGAAATCCGCGCCCAACTCGCGATTGGCCCGGGCGAGCAGATTTTTGTTGAACAAAGCGGTGACGCCGGCCGCGTCGTTATAGGCGGCGTGCAGCCGGACCGGGTCCTTCACCAGATCGACGCCGACCAGCAATCCGCCGCCATTCAGCGTGTCGCGCATGCGCCTGAGCAGCGCCATGGCGGCATCGGGCTTGAAATTGCCGATGGTGGAGCCGGGAAAGAATCCGGCCCGGCGCGCCGCGCCAGGCAGCATCGGAATTTCCAGCGGGCGGGTGAAATCGCCCACCAGCGGCCGCAACGCCAGCGTGGGATAATCCGCCGCCAGGTCGCGCACGACCTGGCACAGATAGTCGCCGGAAATGTCCAGCGG
>CBHTTW010000449.1:0-2422 GCA_966096025.1 uncultured Alphaproteobacteria bacterium
ATGACCAGGAAGAAGCCTTCGCGGTGGCCGATCTGGTGGCGGTGATGAAGGACGGTCGCATCGAACAGTATGGCGCGCCCGCCGATGTGCGGCGCAATCCGCGCACGCCTTTTGTCTCGGAATTCCTCACGGCCTAGACTTTTTAAGTGGCCGCTCCGGCGATGCTTTTCGCCACCGCTTCCGCCACTTTGATGCCATCGACCGCAGCCGACAGAATTCCGCCGGCAAAGCCCGCGCCTTCGCCTGCCGGGAACAGGCCCGGTGTGTTCAAGCTCTGAAAATCCTCGCCCCGCTGAATGCGGATGGGACTGGAGGTGCGGGTTTCCACTCCTGTCAGCACCGCGTCATGCCGGTCGAAACCTTTGATCTGGCGGCCGAAGGCGGGCAGGGCTTCGCGGATGGCGGTGATCGCATAATCCGGCAGGCAGGTTGAAAGATCGGTCGGCGTCACGCCGGGACGGTAAGAGGGGATCACTTCGCCCAACGCAGTTGAAGCCTTGCCGGCAACAAAGTCGCCCACCAGCTGCCCCGGCGCGGCATAGGTGCCGCCGCCCGCCGCGAAGGCCGCGCTTTCCCATTGCCGCTGCAAAGCGATGCCGGCCAGCGGATGGCCGGGATAATCCACGTCCGGCGTGATGCCTACCACAATGCCGGCATTTGCATTGCGCTCATTGCGGGAATATTGACTCATGCCGTTGGTGGCGACGCAGCCGGGCTCCGATGTCGCGGCCACCACCGTGCCGCCGGGGCACATGCAGAAACTGTAGACGCTGCGCCCGTTCTTGGCGTGATGCACCAGCTTGTAATCCGCCGCGCCCAATTGCGGGATGCTGCGCCCGAAGCGCGCCTTGTCGATCAAGCCTTGGGGATGCTCGATGCGAAAGCCCAGGCTGAAGGGCTTGGCCTCGATGGCGACCCCGCGTTCGTACAGCATTTCAAACGTGTCGCGGGCGCTATGGCCCAGCGCCAGCACCACATGATCGCTCACGATCTCTTCGCCGCTTTCCAGTTTCACGCCGCGCAGCCGGCGATCCTCTGTCAGCAGCAGATCCACCACCTTACTTTGAAAGCGATACTCGCCACCCAGCGCTTCGATGGTTTCACGCATCGCTTCCACCATGGTCACCAGCCGGAAGGTGCCGATATGGGGATGGGCCTCGGTGAGGATTTCCTCCGGTGCGCCCGCCTTGACGAATTCGGTCAAGACTTTGCGGCCCAGATGGCGGGGATCCTTGATCTGGCTGTAGAGTTTGCCGTCGGAAAAGGTGCCCGCGCCGCCTTCGCCGAACTGGACATTGGATTCCGGATTGAGCACCGAGCGCCGCCACAGGCCCCAGGTATCCTTGGTGCGCTCGCGCACCACCTTGCCGCGTTCCAGAACGATGGGGCGAAAGCCCGATTGCGCCAGGATCAGGGCGGCGAACAAGCCGCAAGGGCCCGCGCCGACCACCAGCGGGCGCTGAAAATCGCGCGGCGCATGGGCGACGAATTTATAATCCAGATCGGGCGTGGGCCGCGCATCCTTGGGCGCGCGGCTTTCGTCCTTGAGCGTAACGTCCACGGCATAGATGTAGAAAATCGCCTGTTTGTTGCGGGCGTCATGGGCGCGCTTGAAGATCCGCCAATCGACCAGGGCCTCGGCCGGGAGGCGGAGCTTCTTCAGGATCGCGGCTCTCAGCGCCTCGGGGCGGTGATCCAGCGGCAGCTTGATGTCGGTCAGGCGCAACATGGCGCCCCTATAAAGGCTGGAGCTGTCTGATACCCGCGTTTGCCCGCCTCCCCCTCGCGCGCGTCGGCGCGCAGGAGGGGGAGGTGGCCGTAGCAGCGCTTGCGATGCGTTGGCCGGAGGGGGTGCTAAAAAGTCAGCTTTACACCGAGCTGGAACGATACCGGCTGGCGCAAGGTCAAGGTCCGGGGATCGGTCAAAGTGGGGGTGACAAGACCGGCGCTGCCGGACGGGTCGAAATAGGTGCCGTACAGCGCGTCGCGATTGTCGAACAGATTGTCCACCACGCCGAACAACTGCCAGCGTTCGTCGATCTGCCAGGCGGCGCGCAGATTGACCACCACGGTGGAGGGCAGCTTGGTGTTGAGGTTGGACGGATCGCCGTCGAAATACTGGCTGCCGGTGAATGCCAGTTCGCCGCCCAGGCTGATTCCGTCCATCACATCCACATCCCCGCCCGCCCGCACCGTATTGGCGGGATTGAGCGGCATGCGCCGCCCCGGAGTCACGCTGACATTGCCGCTGTTGTTGGCATTGGGATTGTTGGGCGAGGCCAAGCTGCCGGTGAATTGATAGGTGGCATCGAGATAGGAGTAGCCGGCATAGGCCGACCAGCCTTGCGCGGCGAACCGCGCCGACAGATCGGCGCCCTGGCGCTGGGTCGAAGGCACATTGGCGAAATAGCCGCGCCCGGCC
>CBHTTW010000450.1:0-2416 GCA_966096025.1 uncultured Alphaproteobacteria bacterium
CATGCATGTCCACCACACAGAACAGGCAGGGCATTTCCTCCTGCATGCGCACCCAATTCTTGAGCGCGCCCAGGTAATTGCCCAGATGCAAGGTGTTGGTGGGCTGCATGCCCGACAGGACGAGAGGCTTGTGTGTCATGCGGGGTTTATGCCTTGGCAGGCGCGGGGGTATCAAGGGGCGCCAAGGCAGCCTTTAAACGCCGTTCCACCGCATCAAGCCGCGCCGGATGCACGATCTTGTGGCCGAAGCCGTCGCGCACATAAAAGACGTCCACCGCGCGTTCGCCATAGGTCGCCACCATGGAGGTGGAAATCGACAGGCCGGCTTCGAAGATCGCCTGGGTAATGTCGTAAAGCAGGCCGGGCCGGTCCAGGCATTCCACTTCAATCACGGTGGCGATGCGCGAGGCCTCATTGTCGAACAGGATCTTGGGCTTGATGCTGAAGGCGCTGGCGCGGGTGCGCTGGACTTTGCGCTGCGCCAGCTCGCGGCGGGGCCGCACTTCGCCGCGCAGGGTCTTCTCGATGGATTTGCGCAACCGCTCCAGCCGCTCGGCATCGCCAAAAGCCTTGCCTTCGGCGTCCTGCACCGAAAACACATCAAGCGCGAAACCGTCGGAGGTGGTGAAGGCCTTGGCATCGACAATCGAGCCGCCCGCCATGGCGATGGCGCCGGCGATTTGCGAGAACAGGCCGGCATTGTCCGGCGTGTAAAGGATGATCTCGCTGACGGCGCGGAAGGCGTTGGTGGTGGAATCCAGGGTCAGCAACTGGTTTGTCGCGTCGGCCTTGGTGGTCAGGCGGGCATGGCGCTCCAACTCATCCTCATCAAAGGCCAGCCAGTAATTGTCGTAATGGCGGTCCAGCGCCCGGTCATGCTCTTCTTTCGTCAAATCGCCGATGCGCGCTTCCAGTCCGGCCTTGGCGGCGGCGACACGATTGGTGCGCGACGGCGCCTGGTCGCCGCCGGTCATCATATTCTCGGCGGCATAATAAAGTTCGCGCAGCAGCTGGCCCTTCCAGCCGTTCCACACGCCGGGTCCGACCGCGCGGATGTCGGCGACGGTGAGGATCACCAGCAGGCGCAGCATTTCCGGGGTCTGCACCAGTTCGACGAAATCGCGCACCGTTTTGGGATCGGACAGGTCGCGGCGCTGGGCGGTGTCGCTCATCACCAGATGGTTCTTCACCAGCCAGGCGACCGAGGTGGTTTCGTTGGCCGAAAGACCCAGGCGCGGACACAGGCTGCGGGCGATCTCGGCCCCCACATCGCTGTGATCGCCGGGCAGGCCCTTGGCCATGTCGTGCAGCAGGATGGCGCAGTAAAGAACATTGCGCGACTGGATGCGCTTGATGATGTCGCTGGTGAGGGGATTGTCTTCTTTATGGGTGCCGCGTTCGATGGCCGCGACATTGCCCACGGCGCGGATCAGATGCTCGTCCACCGTGTAATGATGATACATGTTGAACTGCATCAATCCCACGGCATGGCCGAATTCGGGAACGAAGCGGCCCAGCACGCCGGCTTCGTTCATCAGCCTGAGCGCGCGTTCCGGATCGTGGCGCGAGGTCAGCACTTCCAGGAAAGCCTGGTTGGCCACCGGATTCTGCCGCACCGCATCGGTGATCAGGTCCAGCGAACGCGCCACGGTGCGCAGCGCATGCGGGTGGATGTCCACGCCCTTCTCGTCGGCGATATGGAACATGCGCAGGATATTGGCGGGGTCGTGGCGGAAGATGGCGGGGTTGGCGGTCAGCCGTCCATTCTCGACATAGAATTCATCGTCCGGGCTGCGGGGCTTCAAGAAGCCCGGCAGAATGCGCCGCAAGGAGGGGCGCGGTTTCTTGTGCTGCTCCTCCAGCGCGGCGCAGAAGATGCGGGTCAGATCCCCGACATCCTTGGCCACCAAAAAGTAGGCGCGCATGAAGGCTTCCACGGCGCGGCGCGGCTTTTGCGCATCGACATAGCCCAGCACTTCCGCCAGGGCCGGCTGGACGTCGAAGGAGACGCGTTCCTCGGCCCGTCCCAGCAGATAATGCAGATGCACCCGCACATTCCATTGAAAGGCTTCCGCCTTCTGGAAGACGCGATATTCCTCGCGGGTGAAGACGCCATGCTCGACCAGGTCGGCGGCGTCATCGACGTGATAGAGATATTTGCCGATCCAATAGAGCGTCTGCAGGTCGCGCAGTCCGCCCTTGCCTTCCTTGATATTGGGCTCGACCAGATAGCGGCTCATGCCCTGGCGCTGATGGCGTTCCTTGCGCTCGGCCAGTTTGGCCTCGACAAAATCGCGGCCGTTGCCGGTGGCGATCTCGCTCCAGAATTTCTTGCGCAGTTCGTCATACAGGCCGCGGTCGCCCCACAGATAGCGCGCTTCCAGGATGGCGGTGCGGATGGTGACGTCCAGCTTGG
>CBHTTW010000451.1:0-2412 GCA_966096025.1 uncultured Alphaproteobacteria bacterium
AGGGCGCCGAGTTCACCGCCAGGGTGCTGGATGCCTTGACCGCGACGCCCGAAACCTGGAGCAGCACGGCGCTGTTCCTGACCTTCGATGAAAATGACGGCATGTACGACCATGTGCCGCCGCCCGCGCCGCCGTCTTTCCAGGCCGACGGCACGCTTGCGGGGGCCGCGAGTTTGAAGCTCGATGGCCATTATTTTTCCGATCCGGAAAAGCAACATTTGCTGGCGGAAGATGCGGTCTCCGGCACTGTCCGGCCCTGGGGGCTGGGCCCCCGTGTGCCGATGTATGTCATCTCGCCCTGGAGCAAGGGCGGCTGGGTAAGCAGCCAGGTCTTCGATCACACATCCGTCGGCCAGTTTCTCGAAAAACGTTTTGGAATTTCCGTGCCCGCCATCAGTCCCTGGCATCGCGCCGTTTGCGGCGATCTGCTGTCGGCCTTCGATTTTGTTTCACCCAACAGCGCCGCGCCGCCGCTGCCAGATGCCGCCGGGTCGGCGACATTGGTGGCGCAGGCGCAAAAGCGGCCCAAGCCGGAACCTCCCGCAACATCCCAGCCGCTGTTTCAAGAGCGCGGCAGCCGGATTTCAAGACCGGTGCCCTATGTGCTGCATGTGGAGGCCGCGCGCCAAGATGCATCGCTTGCCTTGACCTTCCGCAATGAGGGGAGCGCCGGCGCCGTTTTTCATGTCTATGACCGCCTGCATCTGGAACGCATTCCGCGCCGTTACACGGTGGAAGCCGGCGCTTCGCTGACCGATCGCTGGCAGGGCCAGTATGATTTGTGGGTTCTGGGACCGAACGGTTTTGTCCGTGAGTTTACCGGCAAGACCGATGTCCCCGAAGTCGAAGTCACGCTGAGCTATCTCGTTGCGGCGCGCGCGATCGAGCTGCGGCTTGCCAATCCGAACCAAATGCCGGTGAATCTTTCGCTGCGCTCCGACGTCTACGGACCCAAGGCCGCGAAAAGCCTCAAGCTTACAGCGCATGGCATTCTGTCCATGCGCTGGGACGTATCGTCCAGCGGCAATTGGTACGATCTCACTTTGTCGACGGCGCAGGGATTTTTCCGCCGTTTCGCCGGCCGGCTGGAGACGGGCAAAAACAGCGTCAGCGATCCGGCAATGGGATCAGTCTGAAAATTATCGGGCTCTCTTTTTTGTCTTGGGCGGCGCGGCATCGAAACTGATCGTCTTCTGCGCCTCGGCGGTGGTGCCGAATTCCTTTGCTCCGGCGGGAAAGCCGTTGGACTTGAGCAGATAAGCAACAATGGCGGCATTGGCGGTCGGCCCCAGCGAGCCGGGGCGGTCCAGCGGCATGGCGGTGCTGACATAATCGAACATCACATCCATGGTCGTGCCCGACCAATAGGGAATAAAGCGTCCGATCAGCGGCGGCGTCTCAAAGGTGCCGGACAGGTTGGCGCCATGACAGCGGCCGCAGCTCTGCTGATAGAAGGTCTGGCCGCGCCCCGCCTGTTCCTCGGTATAGACGCCATCCCAAACCGATTGGCGTGGCTGAGCCTGGGCGACTAGCGCCGCCGCCATGAAAACCATCAAAGCCGGAACGATTCTGTATCGCATCTGCTTGTCCGCCGTTACACAGGGTTGCCGGGAAAACGGGTATAAAGCTCTTCAATCACCCTTACCGCCCGTTCGGATTCCGCGCGGTTGGGGGATTCATCGCCATTGTTGTAGCCCTTCATGTCGCCATGTTCGAGCGCGATCACCATGATGCCGTCGCTTTTGGACAGGACCTGGACGCTGCGATAGGTGAGGCCATACTGGACTTCCGGCTGCGGGATCAGCCATCCGGTCTGGCCGCGCACCGGCACCATGGCCTTGTCCTTCCACCAGTCGCGCGCCGCAAAGCCGGGGCAATTGATCACCACCTTCTCGGGCAGATGCGCCAATTCGGACGGCGAATGGAAATCGCGCATCACGATCTTGCCGCCGGCGGCGAAAAACTGGCTGGTCAGGATGTGGCCATATTCCGTGAAATTGAAGAACAGGTTGGTGCCGCGCCGGACATATTTGGCCGGGAATGGATTGACGTCGTCCGGCAGGATCTGGGAACGCGGCGTCAAATCCCGGATGCGTTCGTCATAACGGGCGAAGTCGGCAGTCTTGGTGGGTGCGCCGGTCCAAGTCGGCGGCGGCAGCGGCGGCACATCGGGCGCCAGCGGCGCGACTTGCCCTTCCGGTAGATCGGACAGGTAATAGTGATCGGAAAAGGCGATCGGATTGCCCTTCATGCCGATATAGGAGCGCAGATTCTTCCACGACATGCGGGCCATCTGTTCCCAGGTGTCGCCGAAATTGGCCGGCGCTTCCGAGACCAGGGCGATGCGCGAATCCGGTGTCCAGGCGCCATTGGCGCGCACCGAACGGGTGCGCGGCAACAGCTCGCGGGTAT
>CBHTTW010000452.1:0-2401 GCA_966096025.1 uncultured Alphaproteobacteria bacterium
TGCCTCGACCCGCGAGTTCGGCCAGGGCGTGTTTGTGGTGGATGCGGCGGGCGGCCCGGAACGGCGTTTGTTCCAAACCACGGCGCGCATCGATGCCGCCAGCTGGGGCCCGGGCGGGCAGGTGGTGGCGCATGGCGTGGATGGGGTAAAGGGCTGGCTGCAGTTGGACGGCAAATCCCTCACCGGCGACGAGCATGTCTTTCCATTTCGCCCAAGCTTCGCCTCGGCGACGGAATTTTTCTATACCGCCGACGGCAAGATCAAAAAGCGCGATCTGAACGGCGCGGTCCAGACCATTCCCTTCACCGCCAGCCTGGACGTGACGCCGGTGGACGGGACTTATACGCGCCGCAAACGCGACTTCAGCGATCAAAAACCGCGCAAGGCACTGGGCATTGTCAGGCCGATGCTTTCGCCCGACGGCAAGACCATCGCCTTTGCCGCCCTGGGTGACATCTATTTGATGCCGGTGGGCGGCAAGCCCCGCAACATCACCAACGACGCCGCTTTCGACGCCGATCCGGCCTGGTCGCCGGACGGCAAGCAGCTTGTCTATTCCTCCGACAAGGCGGGCGGGCTGCTGCAATTGTGGCTGCGCGATGTCGCCGGCGGCAGCGAACGCCAGATCACCCGGCTTTCCACCCAACCTATTTCGCCTGCGTTTTCGCCAGACGGAAAACGCATCGCCTATCTGGATGTGGACGGCATGTGGCGGCGCTCCGGTGTGGCGACGGTGGAGGTCGATAGTGGCAAGATCACCCAGATCCATGCCTCGATCTTCGCCCCCGGCCCGCCCACCTGGTCGCCTGACGGCAAGCGGGTGGTGGTGACGATGGTGGCGCCTTATTCCGCCAAATACCGCGAAGGCACCAACCAGGTCCTGTCCATGGCCACCACGGGCCCGGCCATGGCCAGCGACGATCGCTGGTATGCGCCGTCGCCCCATCTTTCCATCGACAGCCGGGGATGGAACGGCCCGGTCTGGTCGCCGGACGGCAGCCGCATGCTGGCGATCTATGAAGGCTATCTGACGGTGTTTCCGGTTTCCGCCATGGGCGAGCCGCTGGGCCCGCCGCGCCGGGTCACCAACGAGATCGCCTATGCGCCCAGCTGGGCCGGCGACAGCCGTCATATTCTCTATCAGTCCAATGACAAGCTCAGACTGCTGGACACAGTGACCGGCGAGGCCAGCACTGTGCCGCTGGATCTCACCTATCGGGTGCATGTGCCCAAGGGCCGCAAGGTCCTGCATGTCGGCAAGCTGGTGGATGGGGTCTCCAAGACCGCCCGCGCCGACATGGACATTGTGATCGACGGCAATCGCATCACGTCGGTGGAACCGCATGTCAAAGGGCGTGCCGCCATCGAGGCGCCGGAGCTGACCGCCATGCCCGGCCTGATCGACTTCCACACCCATCGCCAGAGCGATTCCGGTGAGCAGCAGGGTCGGGCGTTCCTGGCCTCTGGTGTCACCACCATCCGCAGCCCGGGCCAATCGCCTTATGAAGCGGTGGAAGACCGCGAAGCCACGGATGCCGGCATCCGGGTTTCGCCGCGCATTTTCAACACCGGCCATCTGATGGAATGGCAACGGGTTTATTACAAGATGGGGATTGCGATCTCCTCCGACGCCCATCTGGACATGGAATTGGAGCGCGCCCGCATCCTGGGCTTCGACATGCTGAAGAGTTATGTCCGGATGCCGGACATTCAGCAGCGCAAGATCGTGGCATTCGGTCACCGCATCGGTGTGCCGTCCTCCACCCATGAGGTCTATCCCTCCGCTTTCAGCGGCATGGACAGTATGGAGCATGTCGAAGGCACCTCGCGGCGCGGTTATTCGCCCAAGATGACCCTGGGCCGCAGTTACAGCGATGTGTCTTCGATCCTGGGCGCGGCGCACATGACCATGACGCCGACCGTCAGTCCCCGGATGTATGACTATCTGGCTGCCCATCCCGAGATGCGTAACGATCCGCGCCTGGCCCTGGAGCCGCTTTGGTTGCAGGCCCAGATCCGGAATTCGCCGGCCCATCTGGATCAATCCGGCACCGCCAAGCTGGTGATGGATGTGCAGCGGGCAGGGGGACGCATTGTCGCCGGCACCGACCAGCCGGGGCCGATGTATATGCATGCCGAGCTTCTGGCTTACGTTGAGTTCGGCATGACGCCCTATGAAGCGCTGCGCAGTGCCACTGCGGTACCGGCGGAATTCCTGCGGTTGGATGCTGGCGTGATCGCGCCGGGCAAACTGGCCGACATCGTGCTGGTGGAAGGCGATCCGCTGCTCGACATCGCCAATGCCGGCAAGGTCAAGCGCGTGGTGATGAACGGCCGGATATTCACCATCGAGGATTTGCTGTCGGGCAAGGCCAAGAATGCGCCGCGTTGATCATGAGGG
>CBHTTW010000453.1:0-2373 GCA_966096025.1 uncultured Alphaproteobacteria bacterium
CCGGGATTGGGCCGGTAGCCGTTATAGTCGGAGCTATAGGCGTCGGTGACATTCATCCACCGCATCACGCCCAGCTTGGCATTGCGGCCGATGAAGAGATTGTTGCGGAAATGCCCGTTGGAGGCCGGTCCGCCGGACTGCTCGCCGATCAGCGTATTGTGCCACCAGAAGATGCCGGCGGGGTTGGCGTTGATCTTGAAGGCGTTGGGAACGTTGTAGGACAGGTTGCGGATGAAATAGACCGGTCCGCCGAACACCGGCTGGGTGCTGTAACCCGAATGCGCCGCGTTGACGCCACGATTCTGGTAGACGCGGACATTGTGAACCCCGCCATCGGTCTCGATAAAGTCGTCGCCGGATAGGTGGATGTCGTTGCCATAGATGTCGATGGATGAGGCGCGCCGGTCCGGATCGCTGGGCGGCGTGCCATAGGTCGAGATGCCGATGCCGTCATGGAAATAGGCGATGGAATTGTGGGCGATGACATGGCCGGGGCCATAGACCTTGATGGCATAATAGCTGCGCATTTCGTGCGAGCCGTAAACACCGGCCGCGCCGGAAACGGCATCATCCGGCTCCCGGAACTGGCGATTCCAGCCGATCATAAGGTTGCGATTTATCCGCCCCAGAAAAACATTGTCGGCAATATAAAAATCGCTCGACCCGGCAAATTCGGTCCACACCCCGAAACCGACATCTTCGAAGCGCGAATTCTTGACCGTCAGCCCGACAGCCCCCGTCACCTCCTTCATGCCCGCGAATATCGCCACATCGGTGCCGCGGAAGGTCAGTCCGTCGAAAATATGATGGGCCGATGCCGACACGTCGAACAGCTTGTAATTGCCCGCCCCGTCAATCACGACATCGCCGTCACCGGCCGCCTTGATGGTGATGGGCCTTTCGGCCGTGCCCTTGGCGGTCAGCCACATGGTGCCATCAAAAGGCGTCACCATCCGGTCGACATAATCGAGACGCTCGTTCCGGTAGAGGCCGGCATGCATCAGGATGGTATCGCCGGGCTGGATGCGGCGCTCCCACACCACGCTCCAGTCGCCCAGCCCGGCGCCGTAGTAAGCCTGAAGCAAACTGTCGAAGGCGGGTTGCTTGCGCTCGCCTTTATATCCCGGCGGATAGACATGAAGGGTGCGCCCGCCGGCATAGGGCTGCGGTTCGACTCGCGTCCTGGCGCGCACCGTCTGGCTGGCTTGACCGGAAACGCCATCGGGATCGCTTAAGGTAAGGCGAGCTTCGTATTCCGTGCCGGGTGTAAGCCCCAGGATACTGCCGGCAAAACCGTCGGGCACGAAATAGCTGAGATGCTCGACATCGCGGAAGATGCGCTCGCCGCCGATCCGCAGCAGCGGCAAACCCTTGCGCCAGGCACTGTCGCCCACGCGGCGAAACTCGACCGCGACCGAGGCATTGCGATTGCTGTCGCCGGTAATCGCCCATTCAAAGCCCAGATTCTCCAGGGTCGGATGCTCGACCGTGAAGCGGCCCGTGGTTGTGCCGGTCTGCGTTTGGGCCTGGGCTGGCACCATCAAAACCGCCCAGGTCAGGGCGGCAAGCGCCCCCATGGTGGCCCCCATGGCGGAACGTTTGAACCCATTCGGCATGCCAGCCTCCCCTATTTTGTTGGGGCCAGCATACTCAATTCCGCTGATTGGCGTAGAGCTTCACCAGCCGGTAGAGAAACTCCCTGCCCTCAAAGAGTGAGGTCACGCCAACCCGCTCGTTGAGGCCATGGATGTTGCCCAGATCGGCCTGGAAGAACAGGCCGGAAACGCCATAGGTCGGAATGCCCCCGGCCAACAGCGCCCGCCCGTCGGTGGCGGCGGCTTGCAGCACCGGCACCACCGGCACGCCGGGCCACATCTCGCCCGCGACTTTCTCGATCGGGCCGATGATCTTTGGTGTCAGCGGCGGCGGCGGATCGTCGGACTCGGTGCGCGCCACCTTCAGCCTTGTCACCGTCACGGCCGGGTCCTTGATCAAATCGATCAAGGTCTGGCGCACCGCATCGCGGCTCACGCCCGGAAAGATGCGACAATTGACATTGGCGGTGGCGCGCTGCGGCAGGGCATTGGGCGCATGGCCGGCGGTGATCTGGGTCACAACACAGGTGGTGCGCAGCATGGCGTTCAGGGTGGGCGTCTTGCTCAGCAAGGCCGCCGCCCGGTAGTCCATGGGGTTGTTGGCCAGTCCCGCCATGGCGGCGCCCTGTTCGCCGCCCGTCACCTTGGCCATGCGCGAAAGATAGGCGCGGTTGGCGTCATTGATCTGCACCGGAAATTCGTATGCGCGGATGGCGCGGATCGCGTCGGCCAGATGATAGATGGCATTGTCGGGCAGCGGCACCGAGGAATGGCCGCC
>CBHTTW010000454.1:0-2369 GCA_966096025.1 uncultured Alphaproteobacteria bacterium
GTCGCTGCACAGATAGCAGGCCAGGCCGCCAATCTCTTCCACCTTGCCCCAGCGGCCCACCGGCAGCTTGGTGAGGAACATCTTGTTGGCTTCCGGATCGTTGATCACCGGCAAATTCATCTCGGTATGGAAGGGGCCAGGCGAAATGCCGTTGACGGTGATGCCTTCGCTCGCCAGTTCCAGCGCCAGCGAACGGGTAAAGCCCAGCAATCCCGATTTGCCGCTGGAATAGGCGGTGCGGCCCGGCAGCGAGATATGCGCCATGATCGAGGACAGGTTGATGATGCGGCCATAGCCGGTGCCCTTCATGCCGGGCACAAAAGCGTTGCAGGCCAGGAAGGTGGTGACCAGGCTGGAATCCACCACACTGGTCCATTCCTTCAAGGTGAACTCGGTCACCGGCTTGCGGATATTGATGCCGGCCGAATTGATCAGGATCTGCGGATTCTTGAACTTGGCGTTCACATCCTTGGCCAGGCGCGCGACATCGCTTTCGCTGGTCATGTCGGCGGCGAAACTTTCGACCTTGCCACCCTTGGCCGCCAGGTCGCTCGCCACCTTGTCCAGCTTGGCCTGGTTGCGGCCGACCAGCGCGATCGCCGCGCCCGCCTCGGAAAGCGTATGCGCCATGGCCTCGCCCAGGCCGCCGGAGCCGCCAACGATGATCGCCGTCTTGCCGTTCAGTTCAATTTTCACGAGTCAGACCTTTTCTTAAATCTTCAACGCTTGGCGTCGGGCTCCAGGAAGAACCAGCACAAGGCGGAAACCACCGATGCGGCGCACATGGTGTACATCACCATCGCCCAGTCGTTGTTGGTGTTCTGCAGGATGATGCCGAACACCACCGGCGCGACGAAGCCCGCGAAATTGCCCAGCATGTTCATGGTCGAGGACACGGTGGCGGTATACTGCTTGCCGATCTCGACACAGGTGTTCCAGCTGATCGGCATGGTGAGGTCGCCGCAAAAACTGGCCAGTCCCATCAGCATCATCGGCACCACAACGCCGGGTGCGTGGGGAATGATGGCAATCAGGAGCGCGCTGGCAAAAAATCCACCGATCGCCACCCACTTGCGCGGCACCGACAGCGGCAGGAAGCCAGAAACGATGGAGCCAAGACCGCCCAGCGCCAGCGGAATCATCGAGTAGGCGGCAGCGGTGCCGGGCTCCAGCCCGCGCGCCTGCTGCAACCAGCTCGGCAACCAGGTGACGTAGAAATACCAGGTGTAGGAAAAGCCGAAATACTGCAGCCCCAGGAAGGCGATGTCCTTCTGCAGCAGCAATTGATACCACTTCTTGCCATGGTCATGCAGAACCAGTGAGCGCGACGCCTCGAGCATCGCCAATTCCGCCTTGTTGACGCCCTTATGCTCGGCGGGATCGTTGCGGAACCAGGGCAGGAAGGCGGCGACCCAGACGGCGCCGAGCAGCGCCAAAACGCCGAAGCCCACGCGCCAGCCGAAATGATAGATCACGAAATAGGCCACCGGCGGCGCCAGCGCGCCGCCCCAGCGGCCAAAGGCCCACATCACCGCCTGCGCCTTGACGCGCTCGCTAAGCGGCAGCCAGGCCGACAGCATGCGGGTCAGGTTGGGAAAGCAGCCGGCTTCGCCCGCGCCGAACAAAAAGCGCATGATCCACAGCGAGGTCAGGTTCCACACCCAGCCGGTCAGGGCCAGGCATAGCGACCACAGCAGCACCAATTGGCTCAGCACCCGGCGAACGCCCAGCTTGTCGCCCAAAAGGCCCATGGGAATTTCAAAAAGCGCATAGGAAAGGCCGAAGGCCCCCAGCACCATGCCGGTCTGCGCCTTGTCCAGATGCAAGTCAGCCGCAATCGGAACAATCGCCTGGCTGATCGCCACCCGCTGGATGTACATGATCATCGCCAGGGCGAGCGCGAAGGCCACAACCCAATAGCGCGCGTTTGTCGGTTTCATGAGCCTGACCGCCCCTTGTTGTCCTGTCCCTTTATTGGGGCATGGGAGCCGGGGTCCAGCCTTAAAGGCTTCACATCGGCTTGTGATTTCTATACTAAATTCGGTCCGTGGGAAGTCAATCTGGCCGGGCCGGTTTGCGCGCGCGCAATTTCGCGAATAGCCAATAAAAAACAAGGGCTTTCGGCGTTCCCATCCGCCTTCCCCATGCCCTCCATGGAGTGATGATTTGAGCAAGGACATTCCCATCCAATCCTTCAATTTTGAAGGCCAAGTCGCACTCGTCACAGGATCGGGCCGCGGCTTGGGACGCATGATCGCCGAAACCTTGCTGAATGGCGGCGCTGCCATTGCATTGCACGACATCAATGAGGAGGCCCCAAACGCCTTCGGCGAAAGCCCCAGCCTGACCGCCCTGGCGGCAAGCCTGTC
>CBHTTW010000455.1:0-2365 GCA_966096025.1 uncultured Alphaproteobacteria bacterium
TTCCTGGAGGCCGAACGCGGCGCGGTGGCGGAGAATATCTCGGAACTGGCGCGGCATGCGCCTTTTAGAAAGAACTCATGATGTCATCCCCGGCCGAGCTTTGCGTCAGCAAAGCGAGGGGAAGGGAACCCAGGTGGAAAGACCGGGCTTGATCAATCCGCCTAGGTCCCCTTCCCTCACGCTCGCTGGGGATGACAATGAGAGCAAATTTCGAAAGAATGACCGCATAACATATCCGGGGCGCTCCAATGGCCTATGATCCCAACAATATCTTCGCCAAAATCTTGGCCGGACAGATCCCCAGCGTAAAAATCTATGAAGACGGCAAGACCTTCGCCTTCATGGATGTGATGCCGGAAGCCGAGGGCCATGTGCTGGTAATCCCCAAGGAAGGGGCGGAGAACATTCTGGATCTGTCAGCGGAGGGCATGGCGGCGATGATGGCCACCACCCAGAAGGTCGCCAAGGCGGTGGACAAGGCGCTGATCCCCGACGGCATCCTGCTCAAGCAATATAATCGCGCCGCCGCCGGCCAGAGCGTGTTCCACGTTCATTTCCATATTGTGCCGCGCTGGGAAGGCGTGCCCATGGCGCCGCACGGCAAAGTCATGGTAGAGGCGGCCAAACTCGAACCCATCGCCGCCAAAATACGGAGTGCCCTATGATCCTGGAACGCGCCATCTTCGCCATCAAACCCGGCCAGGCCGAGGAATTCGAAAAAGCCTTTGCCAAGGCCGCGCCCCTGATCCGCGCCGCCAAAGGCTGCCGCAAGGCACAGATGCATCGCGGCGTCGAAAATCCCGACAGTTTCATTCTGCTGGCGGAATGGGACTCCGTGGAAGACCATATGGTCGGCTTCCGGGAATCCTCCGCTTTCACCGAATGGCGCGCCCTGCTGGGACCGCACTTTGCCGGCCCGCCCGCGATGGAACATTACCAGGCGGCGCTTTAAGTCTCCTCTCCCCTTGTGGGAGAGGAAAATTTCACCAGTAACCGATCATCCGGCCCGCGGTGATCGCCGTCAGCCAGAAGGCCAGCGACAGCACCGCGCCGATCTTCAACCGATTTTTTTCGGACGGCATCAGCTCGCGCACCCGGTGCGCCCGCCAGGCTTGCGTCCGGTGCACCAGCCAGACGTTAAAAAGCGCCAGGGCGATGGCGGGGAATTTGATCAGCAGGAACGGGTTGCCGATGTAATCGGTGGATTTGACGCTGATCATGGGCAGGCCGCTCAACACCGCCAGCACAAAGCCGATCTGCGCCATGCGGGTGGTGGGACCCGACAGTTGCGCCAAGGGAATCCGCCGCCACGCCCCCAGCATCCGCAAATCCAGGATCAGGATCGATCCGAACAACAGAATAATGCCCAGGATGTGGACCAGATTGATGATGCCATAGCTCCACACACCCAATGAGCGCGTCAACGCGCCCAGCGGCGAAGCTTCCAGCCAAGTCAGGAAATGCGCGCCGAAATAAGCCGAATGCACGCGCTATTCGCGGTCGGGATAGACGTGAAACTCGTCCTTGCCGTGGCGCACATAGATGGTCTTCATCTCAAAATGGCCCGGCTCGGTGCTGCGATTGCCGCGAATGGTCACGGTGTCGCCGACCGGGATCACGCCCTCCTTGAGACCGGAACGCGAGGTACGGGCGGGCGGCGCCAGGGTGACGTCCCACACCTGGTTCTTGACCTTGATCTTCATGGTGGCATGCGGGCCCGCCAGGCTGACGCCCTGCACCACCGTGCCGGTCATGTCGGAGACCTTGTCCTCCTGGCCGCTCCAGCCGTGATGGGCAAAAGCGGGCGTGGCGATCAGCGCCGCGGCAAAAGCGGCGCGCAAAATCAGGGTCATGGGCACCTCCTATTTTTCGATATTTTCCTTGTTGGTCTCAGGCGTTTTCTTGCCACGCGGCGGACGTGGCTTGGCCTCGGCGGCGGGAATGAATTCGAAATGCAGGCTGTCCTTCTCGCGGTCCAGCAGCACGCGCACCGTGCCGCCGTCCTTGAGCTTGCCGAACAAGATCTCGTCGGCCAGGGGCTTCTTGATATGGTCCTGGATCACCCGCGCCAAGGGCCGCGCCCCGAAGGAATCGTCGTACCCCTTCTCGCCCAGCCAGCGGGTGGCTTCGGGGGTGAGATCGAAGGTGACGTCGCGGTCGGCCAGTTGCGCTTCCAGTTCCAGCACGAACTTTTCCACCACCTTGTCGATAGTGCCGCGCGACAGCGGCGCGAATGCGATGGTGGCGTCCAGCCGGTTGCGGAATTCCGGGGTGAACAGCTTCTTGATCGCTTCCTCGTCCTCGCCCTCGCGCTTGCCGCGGCCGAAACCGATGGCGTCCTTGGCGGCGTCGCTGGCGCCCGCAT
>CBHTTW010000456.1:0-2325 GCA_966096025.1 uncultured Alphaproteobacteria bacterium
TAACCGTTGGGGGGGCCCATTTTTTGGCCCTACGCCCAAAAAATGGCCGCAGCGAAGCGCGCAGCGAGACCATTGCCTCCTATCCTGCCGCCCCGCAAACTCCATCGATGATCCCCGAACTTCCCCTTGTTTTCGGCTTGCTTGCGGTGACGGCTTTCGCCGCACTGGGCGCGCGGCGTTGGCACATCCCTTTTTCCATCTTCCTGGTGCTGCTCGGGCTGGCGATCAGCTTCCTGCCCGGCATGCCGCGCATCGAACTGCGCCCCGAACTGGTGCTCAGCCTGTTCCTGCCGCCCCTGCTCTATCGCGCCGGGGTGCAGATGAGCTGGCGCGGCTTCAAGGAGAATTTGCGCCCCATCCTGCTTCTGGCGGTGGGGCTGGTGATTTTCACCACCATCGCGGTGGCCGGTGTTTCCTACTATCTGCTGGGCCTGCCCTTGGCGGTGGGATTTGTGCTGGGCGCGGTAGTGTCGCCGCCCGATGCGGTGGCGCCCATGGCGATTGCGCGGCGCTTTGCATTGCCCGGCCGCGTCCTCACCATTCTGGAAGGAGAAGGCCTGGTCAATGACGCCACCGCCCTGATCCTGTTCAGCTTCGCGATTGCCGCCGTGGTCGAGGGCCAGCACTTCTCGCCGTTGCTGGCGAGCGGCCAATTCCTTTTGATTGTTGCCTGTGAAATTGCCTGGGGCTTGTTCATCGGCTGGGGCGCGCTGGTCTTGCGTCGCTGGGCGGCCGAGCCGCGGGTGGAAATGGTCTTTGCGCTGCTCACCCCCTTTGCCGCCTTCTGGGTACCGGAAATGTCGGGCGGCTCCGGTGTGCTGGCGACCGTGGTCTGCGGCCTTTATGTCAGCTGGAACGGCCCGCGCTACATTTCGCCGGCCACGCGCCTGCAAGGCTTTTTCGTTTGGGATCTAGTGATTTATCTGATCGAGGGCCTGGTCTTTTTGCTGACCGGCCTGCAGGCGCGGCTGATCGCCGACACTTTGGACTTTTCGCAATGGTCGACCCTGGCGCTGGCTTGCGCCGCGGTTTGCGCGGTGCTGATTGTGGTGCGCTTCATTTGGGTCTTTGCCGCGACCTATGGGACGCGCATGTTGTTTCCGTGGATCAAGTGGCGCGATCCGGCCCCGCCCTGGCAAGGCGTTTTCATCGTCGGTTTTACCGGCGTCAGGGGCGTGGTGTCGCTGGCGGCGGCGCTGTCCATTCCCCTATTGGCCGGCGACGAGGCATTCCCCCATCGCGGACTGCTGCTCTTGATCACCTTCTCGGTGATCCTGGTCACCCTGGTGGGACAAGGACTCACCCTGCCCCTGGTGATCGAATGGCTGAGAATCGGCGAACATGGCAGGCGCGAGGCCGACGAGGATAAAAAGCGCGAAATCAGCGCAAGGCTGTCCAGCATCGATGCGGCGCTGGCGCGGCTCGACAGTTTGGAAGGCGCGGTGGCGGCGCCCGAAACCGTGGCGGCGCTGAAGCGGCGTCATCAAGACCGGCGCGCCTATTTCGTCGCCGCCTGCCAGGACATTGTGCGCGGCGACGTCTCGACGGCCAGCGCGGCACTGCAATTGCAATTCGTCGATGCCGAACGTGCCAGCATCTCTGACCTTTATTTCCGGGGCGAGATCAGCGACGACGCCCGCCGGCGGATTGAGCGGGAATTGGATTTGGAAGACTCCCGTATCCGGCATGTGGCCGAGAGCGGTGCGGCTAGGTCGATTTAGGCAGTTTTTCTCCAGACCAGCATTTTGCTGGTCAGCACCTGCACCACATCGCCATTCTGGTTTTTGGTTTCGCTTCTCACCGTGATGGTGCCGCGCTCCGGTCGCGAGCGCGACGGTGTCACCGCCAGGATTTCGCTTTCCACCTGCAGCACATCATCCGGTCGGGTGGGACGCGGCCAGGTGATTTCTCCGCCCGCGCCGATCAACCCGCCCTCGATGGGCATGTTGCTTTTGACCAATAGCGACATGGTGATGGCCGCGGTATGCCAGCCGCTGGCCGCCAGGCCTTGGAAGAAGCTGGTCTGGGCCGCGATCTCATCGGTATGAAAGGGCTGGGGATCGAAGCGCGCGGCAAAGGCCTTGATCTGCTCGGCATCGATACGGTGGGTCGCGCTGATGAAGCGCTGACCCACCGCAAAGTCTTCGAGATAGAGTTCGGCCATGCGGCCAGCTTAGGCAGCGATCAGTTTCTTTGCTACCTGCGCTACCCGCTTGCCTTGAAACCGCGCCACCGCCAATTCGGCCTCGGTCGGGCCGGCGGGCGGATGACCCGAAATCACCGACGCGCCATAGGGCGACCCGGCTCCGGCGAACATCACAGGAT
>CBHTTW010000457.1:0-2299 GCA_966096025.1 uncultured Alphaproteobacteria bacterium
CCGACTCCTGCTTGGCGGCGATGATGGCGGTGCGCAGGCGCGGATTGTGCGCCGGATCGGGCAGGCCGGATTTGGCCGCCACGGTGATTTCGCGGCTGAGCTTGGCAAAGAGCTTGGAACGCTCCTTATCCTGCTTACCCTTGCGGAACATGATGTTCTTGAACTGACTGTGGCCGGCCATCGCGTCTCTTTCCTGGGCAGGGCGCCAAATAGCCGCCTCGTCCCTTTCATTTCAAGGGGGCCCGCTGATTTCAAGCGCCCCCTCTTTTCAAGCCCGCCCGCGCCCCGCAGGATGGGCTGTATTTTGGGCTGTATTGCTGGGAGTTGTCATGACCGAACTGAGTACCGATCCCCTGACCCTGACGCATGTCGCCATAACCCTGATCGCCATTTTCAGCGGTTTTGTGGTCCTGAACCAGATGCGCAGCAGCATCCTGTCCGGCGGCTGGACCGGCGCCTTCCTGCTCACCAGCGTGCTGACCAGCGTCACCGGTTTTGTCTTCTTCCACCCCCCCGGCTTCACCCCGGCCCAGGGCACCGGCGTTGTTGCGCTCCTGGTCCTGGGACCGACCCTTTACGGGCTCTATGCCAAGCGCCTGGCCGGGTCCTGGCGCGCCATCTATGTCGTCGGCGCGGTGATTTCGCTCTACCTGAATGTGTTCGTGCTGGTGGTGCAGTCCTTCTTGAAGGTGCCGGCACTTCAAGCCCTGGCAGGCAACCCGCCCGGCGGCCCGGTGTTCGGCGCCGTGCAAGGCATCGTGCTGATCGCCTTCATCATCGCGGGCTGGCGCAGCGTGAAGCGCTTCCATCCCGCAGGAACCTGACATGACGCGCCTGGCAGTACCGCGAACGGATTGCGCTCCTTGAACGGGACTAAAGTTCCGGGCGCGCCGTCTTAAGCCGCCCGCCCACCCGCACCGGATCGATGCGGGTTGCCAGGCCATTGCCGCCGGTTTGGACGAACACGCCGCACAAGGTGGCGGGCCCGGTGGCGGGGGAGAAACGCTGGGTCGACATTTTGCGGACAAAGCGCTGCAACGGCTCGCCCTTGTCCATCCCGATCACGGAATCATAATCGGCACAGGCGCCCGCGTCGGTCTGATAGGCGGTGCCGCCGGGCAGGATCTGGGCATCGCCCGTGGGCACATGTTGATGCGTGCCCACCACCAGGCTGGCGCGGCCATCGCAGAAATGACCCATCGCCATTTTCTCCGATGTCGCCTCGGCGTGGATGTCCACCACAATGGCATCGGCGCCTTCGCGCAGGGGGCAGGCCGACAATTGCGCTTCCACCGAAGCGAAAGGATCGTCCAGCGCATCCATGAAAACCCGGCCCATCACATTGACCAGGAGCAGGCTGCCGTTCGGGGTCTGGTAGAGATTGGCGCCGCGGCCCGGCGTGCCTTTGGGATAGTTGGCGGGGCGCAGAATGCGGTCCTCGCCGTCGATATAGGTGAGGATTTCCTTCTGGTCGGCCCAGTGATTGCCGGTGGAGATCGCATCGATCCCCATGGCGAAGAATTCCTCGGCGATGGCGCGGGTCAGTCCGAAACCGCCCGCCGCGTTTTCACCATTGGCGATGACGAAATCCAGTTTCAGGCTTTGGCGCAGCGCCGGCAATTCGGCCTGCACCGCATCGCGCCCCGGCTTGCCGATAATGTCGCCCAGAAAAAGAATATTCATCGAAACCGCCGGATGCCTTGTTCGGTCAAGATCATGTCCAGGGTCCTATCATGCGGCTCACCTGGAAGCGAGGCGCTCTCTTGCCCCGCATAGGCGATGCCGATGGCAGGCACGTTCAGCAAAGCAAGGGTGCGGTCGTAAAAGCCGCCGCCATAACCCAGCCGGTGACCGGCCGCGTCGAAAGCCAGCAGCGGCACCAGCAGGATGGCGGGCACGACGCGCGGCCAGATGTCCAAGGGTTCGTGAATGCCGAAGGCGCCCGGCGTCAACACCTCGCCGTCCGGCACGCGATGAAATTCCAGCGGCAGACCTTTGCCCACCACACGCGGATAAGCGATGTGACAGCCCAGCTCGACCAAGCGTTCCATGAGCAGCGCCGGATCGGCTTCGTCCGGCAAGGCGTGATAACCGCCGACAACCGCACCCTTCGGAATTCGCAATGCCTCGGCATGGCGCGCGATGTCTGCCGCGAAATCCTTACGCGCCAATGTCAGGCGTTTCTGGCGCGCCGCGGCGCGGAGGTCTTGCTTGGTCGTCATGCCAGCATTCTAACAGCAAACACAGGCCCGCCTCCCCCTTATGCGCGAAGCGCATTCAAGGGGGAGGTGGTTTCAAC
>CBHTTW010000458.1:0-2288 GCA_966096025.1 uncultured Alphaproteobacteria bacterium
TGTTGTTCATCGCCGCGGCGCGCTTGCCGATTTCCTTGCCGATGCGGCCCATGCCCAGGATACCCACCCGCTTGCCGCTGGCGCGGTTGGCCAAGGGATACTCGCCTTCCTTCGGCCAGCGCCCGCTGCGCACATACCGGTCGGTCACAACCAGCTTGCGCGCCGTCATGATCATCAATGCGATCGCCAGGTCCGCGACATCGTCGTTCAAAACCTCGGGCGTGTTGGTGACCGGAATGCCCTTGGAGCGCGCATATTCCACCGGAATGCCGTCATAGCCCACACTGGCCGAGGCGATGATTTCCAGCTTGGGCATGCGGTCGATCATTTCCGGCGGCGGACCGGAATGACCGTTGGTGACGCAGCCGCGCACAATGCCGGCAACCTTGTCGAAATCGTCCTTGCCGTGAAGGCGGTAACGCGCCGCCAGTTCCTGTTGAACCTCGGGACGCAAAGGCACCAATTGCAATATGTCGATCATCAGGGAGATTCCGCCATCGCTTTCATATTATCCAGCGCTTCGCTGAAGCGCTTGGTGCGCTGCGCCCGGTTTTCCGCCTTGGCCTGATCGGTGCCCAGCGGCGCCTGATCGTAAATCAGGGTGTAGACGATCTTGGTCTTGCGGCCGCGGTCCAGCGGCTCCACCGCCAGGGTGCCGTGATAGTAAATCGGCGAGCCGGGCTGAATGTCCGACGGCTGCTGGCCATAGGTGTAGGAGTAAGGTGTCTGCGCCACGATGATCTCGTCGGTCTTGCCGTTGAGACGGCGATTGGTGCCGACGGCGACCTGATTGCCCGCGGTGATGACGCAGGTGACCTTCAGCCAGGTGGCGATGGCGCAATAAGGACCGATCTTGGCCCAGGTCTGGTCGGGCGTGCGGTCCACAATCTTGTCCAGCAGGATGGTGGTGTATTCGGCCGCGCCTGCCGGACCTGAAACCAGCAGCGCCGCCGCGATTGCTGCGCTTGCGAGAAAGCTTTTCCGCATGTCATCTCCCCTTGCTTTGCGGGCTGTTTAATCCCTGATAAAACGCTGGCCGTCCCTGTGCAACAAGACATAAAGCACCAGACCAGGCTCAGGGTGGTGAAGGGCCGCCGCATGCATCGCTTTTCCGTTCCGGCCTCGCTTTTCCTGCTGGCTGCCCTGCCTTTCGCCCATGCCAAAGACCTGAAAGTCCTGACCGGCGCGGGCATGTCCATGCCGGTACGCGCCTTGGCGGCGGAATTCGGCACGCGCACCGGCAACAATGTCACAGTGGTCAGCGACACCGCCGGCGGGGTGCAGAAGCGGATCCAAAGCGGCGAGAAGTTCGATCTGGTGATCGGTACCACCGCGGTCCTGGACATATTGACCCGGGAAAACAAGGTCTCGGCCCAGCATGCCGATCTGGCGCAGATGGTTGCCGGGATTTCCGCAAGAAAAGGCACCGCCAAACCGGCGCTGGCCGACGGTAGTCAAGTCAAAGCCACGTTGCTGGCGGCGCAAACCATCGCCTATGTCGATCCGGCCTCCGGCGGCATTACCGGGGTGTTTTTCCTCAGCCAGGCCGACAAATTGGGGGTGGGTCAGCAGGTGCGGGCCAAGGCGGTGCTCAGGCCGAACGGCACCGGCGTCGCCGAGGCCGTGGCGGGCGGGCAGGCGCAATATGGCGTCACCCTGATCAGCGAGATGTTGCCCAACAAAGGCGTCACGGTCTGGCCGCTGCCGGACGATATCCAGATGACCACCATCTATACCGCCGCCGTCGTAACCAATGCCGAAAATGCAATGGACGCGGCGCTTCTGCTGAACGACCTTCGGGGGCCCAAGGGCCGCGACGCCAATATTCAAGCCGGACTGAAACCGGTTTCAAACTGATTTTGAGCAAGACAACAGGGAGACGATCATGGACCGCCGCAAATTCTTTTCCGTCACGGGCGCAGGCGCCGCCGCAGTTGCCGCGGGCAGCGTCGCTGCTACAAGCGAGGTGGCCGAGGCTCAACCGCGCGGCAAGCTGCCGCCGCTGAAAGTCAGGCTGGGCCACCAGTTCGGCACCTTGACCGACAGAAGCGCCGCCTGGGTGGCACGCTATGGCGTCGACGGCATCTGCACCAGCCCGGTGGTCACCGATCCCACCCGCCTTTATCCGACGCCGGAAGAAATGCGCAAAATGCTGGATCTGGCGGCCAAGTGGAAACTCCAGGTCGACATAGTGGACAGCGTATTGCTCACATCCTCCCATATCGACCGGGAGAAGAATCCCGCCATCATGCTGGCGCAAAGCCCGCAGCGCGACCGCGATATCGAAT
>CBHTTW010000459.1:0-2288 GCA_966096025.1 uncultured Alphaproteobacteria bacterium
GACCTTTGTGCCGCGCCCGCGGGCGCTGTCGATCGCCATGCTGCCCTTGTGCAGATCCACCAGCGCCTTGGTCAGCGGCAGGCCGAGGCCGGTGCCCTCATAGCGGCGTTCCAGCCGGTTATCGACCTGGGCGAAGGGCTGCAGGGCGACTTCCACATCCTGCGGGTTCATGCCGATTCCGGTATCGGCCACGGTCACCGCCACGCCGTCCTGGGTGGCGTGGGCGCAAAGGCTGATCCGGCCGCCCTTTTCGGTGAACTTGATCGCATTGGACAACAGGTTGAGGAAAATCTGGCGCAGCTTGGCGACATCGCCCATCAGCGGCAGGGATTGATCCAGGCCCGTCACCGAGAATTCCAGCTCTGCCGCGGCGCACTGTTCGCGCACCATGGCGATGCAGTCGTCCAGCACATCGCGCATGTCGGTTTCGCGCACCGCAAGCACCATCTTGCCGGCCTCGCTCTTGGACAGGTCCAGCACGTCGTTGATCACCGCCAGCAGATGGCGTCCGCTGCGCAGTATGTCGCGAGAATAATCCAGATAACGCGGATTGCCGAGCGCGCCGAAAAGCTGGTGGGTGATGATTTCCGAAAAGCCGATAATGGCGTTGAGCGGGGTGCGCAGTTCATGGCTCATATTGGCCAGGAAGCGCGTCTTGGAGGCATTGGCGGCCTCGGCTTCCGCCTTGGCGCGGCGCATCGACTCCTCGCGCTCCTTGATGACGGTGAAGTCCGACAGGAAGAAGATCGAGCCGCCTTCGGACGTGGCGCTTCCGGTCATGCGCAGCCAGCGGCCGTCCGCCAGCTCCAACTCGGCATGGCCGGAAGTGGTGATGTCCTCGCTGGCCGCCTGGGTGGGCTTGAGCTGGCTTTGAATCAGTTCCAGGGCGCGGTCGAAACGGGTCCCAGGCATCAGCTGAAAGGCGATCGCCGGGAAAAAGCCGCGCAAGGTGCTGTTGGACATCACGATCTTGCCGTCGGGCGCCACCAGCATCACGCCTTCGCGGCTGGTCTCCAGCGCATCCACCAGGCGGTTTTCGGCGGAGCGGCGCAGGTCCTTCTCGCGCGTCATCGCCTCGCGAATATTGTCCTGCATCACCGTCATGGAGTTCAGCAGAGCGCCGGTCTCGTCCTTGCCGCCGGGTGGTATCGGGGTCTGCATCTCGCCCTTGGCGATGCGGTCGGCAACCATGGCCGCGTCCCGCAGCGGCCGCACGATGCGGCTGCGCAAAAGCCAGGTCAGGCCGGCGGCCAGCAGCAGGGCGAAAAGGGTTATCGCGGCGCTGGCATATTTGTAGTTGGAGATATTGGTGACGGTCTTGCGCCGGCCGATGAAACTATGGCCGGTATTGTATTCAATCAAGAGATCGAACTTCTCGTCGATCTGCTTGTCGAGCTTTGCCAACTCGGTGATGTCGCCGCGGGTGCTGACTTCGCGCCAGCGCCTGATCAGGGGCCGGATCTGAGCAATCACCCGCTGCTCGTCGGCTTCAAAGCTGCGTTGGGCGGCAACGTCCAAATCGTCGTCGAAGGTGTTCGCCAATTCGGAAATTTCCGCCGCTGTGGCGGCGCGATCGGCAGGCGCGGCATGTTCGAAGCGCAATTCCGCAAGCTGCATCTCGGTGAAATCGGTCTGCGCGGCACGGGCATAGTTGATCGCCATCAACGGGCCGTCGAAGGTCGTCACCGCGATATCGCCCGCGGCGGACAAAACGCCATAGCCCGCCAGGCCCGTGAGGCCGATCATGGCGCTCATGGCGATAAAGGCGCCAAAGATTTTGGCGCCGATCGTATGTTTGGCCAATGCCATTCGGCGACCACCAGTCGGACGCGAATAGTTTGGCCGATCAGCGGTTTATGTCGGCTTAAGGAAATTCGCGGCGGGGCCGGCGCTATTTCACATGCACAATCAAGCGCATGGTGGGATGGATGTGACAGCGAACCTGGAAGGTGCCGGCTCGCGAGAAGGTTTCGTTAAGAACTTCGCCGGGGCCCTTCTCCTCGGAATCGAACAGGCCGTCGACATACATCTGGTGGATGAAGCTGTCCTGATTGGTGAAGGTGAGGCTTTCGCCCCGGGAAATTGTCACTTCGGCCGGACGGAAGGCGCGGCCTTTCTGGGCAATGACACGGCCATTGTCCTGGGCGCTTGCGGCCAAGGGCAAAATCAAGGGCAAAACCAGCAGAAGCGGCAAAAGAAGCTTCATCGCATGCTCCTGGCGGGAGAGTAACGCGATTCCCCGCTGCGGCCTAGTTCACCCGCACCACCAGCTTCATCTTGGGATGAAT
>CBHTTW010000460.1:0-2283 GCA_966096025.1 uncultured Alphaproteobacteria bacterium
ACGCCCTTGATGTTGGCGGCGATCTCGGCGAACCAGCCCTTGGGCTTTTCCTTCAAGAGGCGCTTGATCAGGGCGTAGAAGACTTCCTCTTCTTCATTCTCAGGCTTTTCGAGAAAGGCGACGTCGCCCTTCTCGGCGCGCAGGCCGTGATGCACCAGCATGGTGGCGTCGCCGCCATCATCCAGGATCATGTTGGGAGTGCCGCCGCCATGCCATTCGAACAGCTTGGCGGTGTAGTCCCAATAATCCTTCAGGCTTTCGCCCTTGACCGCGAAGACCGGAATGCCGGCGGCGGCAATGGCCGCGGCGGCATGGTCCTGGGTCGAATAGATGTTGCACGACACCCAGCGGATATCGGCGCCCAGCGCCTTCAGGGTTTCGATCAACACCGCGGTCTGAATGGTCATGTGCAGCGAACCGGCGATGCGCGCGCCCTTCAAGGGCTGCTTGGCGCCATATTCGGCGCGGGTCGCCATCAGGCCGGGCATTTCGATCTCGGCGATGTTGAGTTCCTTGCGGCCCCAATCGGCGAGGGAAATGTCTTTGACGATGTAGTCGTTGAAGGCGGCCATGCGCGCGATTCCTCAAATTGCGAGCCGGGCTATAGCAGCGGGGGCGGGCAGGGGCAAGAAGGATATAAAGAAATATGCATATCCTTATGCGTTGGCAAATTTTCTCTTAATATTTCAGGGTATTAGGGACCGCTGACTTTATAACCGGCCTGGCGCAGCAGGGCCGGTACGCCGTTCTTCCCGGTCAGGTGGCCCGCGCCCACCGTGATGAAGAAGATCTGCTTCTGCTTCAGCATGGCCTGGATTTGCGGCACCCAGCGCTTGTTGCGGTCGTCCAGCAGTTCCTTGCGGGCTTGCGGAAACTGGTCCAGGTCGCCGTTGATTAGCTCGTCGAGCTGGGCCTGGTTGCCGGTACTCCAGGCGCGCACCATCGGTCCGATTTCGCTGGCCATGTCGCGCAAATCCTTCAGGCCGGATTCAAATTCCTCCAATTCCAGGGCGCGGTCGTCGGGCGCCAGGACGGCAAACTGTTCGGCGACCGTTTCCAGATAGCGCGTTGGTTTGCGGTCTTCGGCGGCCTCTTTCATCAGCACGGCATCCACCCCATTGCGGGGGTCGTAGTTGAGCTTGGAAATCTGGGCGAAAGTCATTTGCAAGGCGGCAAGCCAGGGCCGCGCGCGCTCCAGATTGGCGGGCGGCAGGCCCGAGGCCGCGACCGCCGCGTCGTAATCGGCAAGCGCCTTGGGATGCAGCTGGCCGCGCAATGTTTCGCCCGGCGGCAAGAAGCCTTTGGTCTGGATCAAGCCGTTAAGCTCGGCCATGGCCGCATCGTCCTGCGGCACTTCGAAGACATAGACGGTGCTGCGGGACAGTGCGCGGGTGATGGGCGGCGAACGCCAATGCACCCGCGGCGGCAGGACATGCACCGAGCCCAGCAGATAGACCTCGCCCAAATCTCCTTTGATAGGGTCGCCGGCGATGTGCCACAGCGATGGGTAGGCCAAAATGCCGGGCGGCAGGGAGGACTGCTGCTGGACCTGCTGCGCGGATGCAGGCGCGGTGAGCAACAGGCCCAGCAACAGCAATCCGGCTTTGGCAAACATCTTCATTCCAAACATAGCGCGCCCAGTGCGATGACCAGCGCCGAACCTATCCGGCGCGCGGTTAACGTCTCGCCAAAAAACATCCAACCCAAAAGCACCGCGAACAAGACACTGGTCTCGCGCAAGGCCGAGACCGAGCCCATCGGAGCGCGTGTCATGGCGAATATGACGATAGCATAAGCCGCCAGGGAAACGACGCCGCCCAGCGCGGCCAGGCCGGTCTTGCGCGCCCCGCGCCAGACGCGTGCGCCGGGACGGCGCAGCAAAAAGATCGGCAAGGCGGTGGCGCCCCAGGCCAGGCACATCCACACCGTGTAAGCCACGGCGTTTCCCGACAGCCGCCCGCCGATACCGTCGGTGACGCTGTAGGCGGCGATGAACACGCCGGTGCCCAGCGCGTAAAAGATGCCGCTTTCCGGCAACCGCTTGTGGCGAAAGGCCAGCGATATGATGCCGCCGCTGACCAGCAGGATGCCGGCAATGCCCAGCGGCGGGGGAATCTCGCCCGCAACCAGAGCGGCGCACAAACTCACCAGCAGCGGGGACGAGCCGCGCGCGATGGGATAGGCGCTGCCGAAATCGCCTTTGCGATAGGCGCGGACCAGAAATCCGTTATAGCCCACATGCAGCAGCGCGGAGCCGGCGATATAGGGCCAGCTTGCGGCGGC
>CBHTTW010000461.1:0-2281 GCA_966096025.1 uncultured Alphaproteobacteria bacterium
CGTGGGATCATCATTTGCTGGTTCCTCCGGCGGACAGGCTGATCGGCTGCAAGCCGTTCTTGGCCTTGGAATTGGTGTTGGCGGCTGCCGCCGCGGCGGCGCCGCCCTTGGCGTTCTGGAACGGGAAACTCTTCACCACATTGAGGATGACGCTGTTGAAGGTATCGCCCTCAGAGCCGACGCGCGCGACGACCTGCTCGATCGCCGGACGATCCGTGCCCTGGATGCCGCGCCCCAGCGCATAGGAAAGGACCTTGCGCACCACGGCGTGACGGAAATCATCCCTGCGTGTTTCCAGCACCTTGTGGAACTCGGCCGGGTTGGTGAATTTTTTCCCGTTGATCTCGCCCGAAACATCCAGCGAGATGCCGTTTTCCTGGCTGCGCCAGCTGCCGTTGCCGGCATAATTCTCCAGTGCGAAGCCATAGGGCTCCATCCGGGCGTGGCAGCCGGCGCAGATCGGGTTGGTGCGGTGCTGTTCGAAGACCTGGCGGGTGGTGCCGGTAAGCGGGTGATTGTCGTCGACCTTGAGCGGCGGCACGTCCGGCGGCGGCGGCGGAATTTTCTGATTGAAGAGATTTTCCAGGATGTATTTCCCGCGCACCACCGGCGAGGTGCGCAGGCCCGTGCCCAGCGGCTTGGATGTCACGGTCAGGATGGAAGCCTGGGTGATCAGGCCGAAGCGTTGCTTGGGATCGAGCTGCACCTTCTGGAAATTGTCACCGGTGACACCAGGGATGCCATAGAGCTTGGCCAGCCGCTCATCGACAATGCTGTAATCGGCGTCCAGCAGGTCGGTGATGGGCCGGTTGTTGGTCACAATATAGTTGAAGAAGTGCTCGGTCTCGCCCCGCATCGAGGCCGCCATCGCCTTGTCGACATTCGGCGTCTGGTCGAGGCCGCGGATCTCCAGCCACTGGCCCATGAAGTCCTTGGTCAGCGAGATAGCCTTGGGATCCTTGAGCATCCGCGCCACTTCGGCATCCAGATTCTGGCGCAAGGTGCCGACCTTGGCCTGTGCGAACAGCGCCTCGTCCGGCATGGTGCTCCAGAGGAAATAAGACAGCCGCGAGGCGAGCTGGAACTCCGTCAGCGGATAGACCTTGCCGCTTCCGTCGGGATGCGGGTCCTGCTCCAGGCGGAAGAGAAAATTCGGCGACAGCAGCGCGGCGCGAATGGCCAGGCCCGTCGCCTTGTCCTGGGACTCGCCGTCATTGGCAAAAGACTGGGCGGCGAATTTCATCACCCCATCGACTTCGGCCTTGGTCACGGGACGCCGCCAGGCACGCGGCAGGAACGCTTCGATGTTGAGCCGTATCAGGGCCTGCCAGTTGCCAAAATCCCCCTTGCCGGCCTTGGACGGCGCGTTCAAGGGATTGATTGCCGGCAGATTTGCATCCTTGGCGTCCTTTCTGGGCGCGAAGGCCAGCGCAACCGACTTTTGCGCGGCATCAAGATAATGCTCAATCAGCACCGGCGAGATGGTCAAGGTATCGCTGTTGTTGTCGAAGCCATCGCCCCGTTCATCGGCGGGAAAATCGGCGGTGGGATCATAGTCCGGCGGCAGGTAAAGCAGCTCGCGGATGCTGTTGGCATATTCGCGGTTGTTGAGGCGATGCACGATCATCGGACCCGGGTCGGGCTTGCCGCCGATGGTGAGCATGTCGTTCTTGATCCAGTCGACCAGCAACTTGCGCTCCTGGTCGCTGGGGCGGTTCTTGACCGTTGCGGGCGGCATCAGTCCGCCGCCGACCATGGTCGTTACCTTGTCCCAGAACTCGTCATTGGTCGCCATGCGGCTGCGGGCATCATTCTCGTCCTTGAACTTGAGCATGATGTCGCCCTTGGGCTGAGCCCCCGCGTGGCAACCGACGCAGTATTTGTTGAAGACCGGCGCGATGTCGGTGTCGAAATTCGGATGGGGGGCGGTGCTTTGCGCCGTGGCGGTGCCGTGTCCCCAAAAGCCCGCCAGGGCCCCGAGAACCGCTCCGCCAACCAAGGCCGATTGCAGCAAAAAGCGCAGGCCCCTGTGCATCCCCTTAAGGGCCTCCCGAGCCCGTCTTCATGCCGTGACGGCATTGTTGTTTTTGTCTGAGTTATTATGGCAACAGCTGCGGTCGCTTGCAACCCAAAAACAGCACGTTCGGGAGCGCGCATACCTTTGATTCTCCGTATCTTTTCGCTTCCCCTCCCCCGCAACCTTGAGCCGTCACCGCCGGGAATAGCGGTTGGCAGCGCCGGGGGTCGGCAGATCGGTGAGAATCTGTGTTCCCGCGGCGTG
>CBHTTW010000462.1:0-2239 GCA_966096025.1 uncultured Alphaproteobacteria bacterium
GGTTGCGGGCATAGAGCGAGGAGGCATCCGCCGACAGCGCGCCCGGCAAATTGGTGTGGCCCATGATGGTGACGCCATGCGCCTCGACCACTTCATCCGGCTTGGACAAAGGGGTGTTGCCGCCCGCGCCCGCCGCCAGATCCACGATCACCGAACCCGGCTTCATGGTCTTGATCATCTCTTCCGTCACCAGGATCGGCGCCTTGCGGCCTGGGATCAGGGCGGTGGTGATGACAATGTCCTGCTTCTTGATGGTTTCTGCGGTCAGCGCCGCCTGCTTGGCCTGATATTCCGCCGACATCGGCTTGGCGTAGCCGGCCGCGGTCTGGGCGTTCTTGAATTCCTCGTCCATCACCGCGACGAACGTGCCGCCCAGCGATTCCACCTGTTCCTTGGTGGCGGGGCGTACATCGGTGGCGCTGACGATGGCGCCCAGGCGCTTGGCGGTGGCGATGGCCTGAAGCCCGGCCACACCCACGCCCATCACCAGCACGCGTGCCGGGGCGATGGTGCCCGCCGCGGTCATCATCATCGGCATGGCGCGGCCATACTGGGCGGCGGCGTCGATCACCGCCTTGTAGCCGGCGAGATTGGCCTGGGACGACAGCACGTCCATCGATTGGGCGCGGGAAATGCGCGGCAACAATTCCATGGCGAAGGCGGTGACGCCCTGCCCCGCCAGGCTCTGGATCGTGTCGCCTTCGCTATGGGGCGCGAGCAGCGCCGCCAGCACCGCGCCGTTCTTGAGCTGGGAAATTTCAGCGTGCGAAGGACCGCGCACTTTCAGGACAATGTCGGCGCCCGCAAGCGTGGAAGCCGCGTCCGGTGCGATGGTCGCGCCCGCGGCGGTATAATCGGCGTCGGAAATCTTGGCGCCGGCCCCGGCGCCGGCCTGAACCACCACCTCCAGCCCCAGTCCCTTGAGCTTTTTGACGGACTCAGGCGTCGCGGCGACGCGCGTCTCTCCCTCTCGAACTTCTTTCGGGACCGCCAGCCGCATGTGGGAAAGGTCTTAGTGGTGGGTACGGAAAAGGGCGAGGAACACCATGATCAGCATGACGAATCCGAAGGTCCATTTGGAGCCGGTGAGAAAGCCCTGATAGGCCTTCTTGTGCGCGCTGATGTCCATGGATCCCGGCTGATGATCGGATTCGTGTGCCATTAAAGGGGCCCCTTGTTTGATGGGCGGTCGGCTGAAGCCTGACGCCACTTTTTTTCATGGGGCGGTCCGGCTCGCGCCTAACGCCCCGCTCGTGAAATCGGGGGGGACTATAGCAAAGGCCCGCCGCCCGGCAACTTGGTTTATTGGGCCTTAAGCCGCGCCCGCCCGGCGCGGGCAAGAATCGCCCCGCAGCGCCCGTTTGGCGCGATTCAGACCTGATTAAGCATCGAATCTGGGCGGTCGCTGTACCGCAAAGAAACAGGCTTAAACGCCACATTTACCTGTACCCCCGCAAAATCCCGTCTCATTTTGAGGCTTGGGTTATGGCGCAGACCATTCTGGTGGTGGATGACGATCCGGTGCAGCGGCGCCTGCTGGAAACGGCGATAAGCCGTGGCGGCATGCAGGTCGTGACCGCCCCGGGCGGCCAGCCCGCCTTGGACCTGATCAACGGTCCCCGCGGCGACCAAATCACCCTGATGCTGCTGGACCTGGTGATGCCCGATATGGACGGTCTGGAAGTGCTGGCAAAGCTGCGCTCCACAAATCCCGACTTGCCGGTGATCGTGCTGACCGCCAAGGGCGGCATTGATTCCGCGGTCGACGCCATGCGCGCCGGCGCCAACGACTTTCTGGTCAAGCCCGCCAGCCCGGAACGCATTTCGGTTTCGATCCGCAATCAGCTCAAGATCGGCACCCTGTCGGGTGAAGTGAAGCAGCTGAAGAAAAAACAGGACAACAAGCTGACTTTCGACGACCTGGTCGCCAGTTCCCCTGAGATGAAGCAGGTGTTCCGCCTGGGGGCGCGCGCCGCCCAATCCGATATTCCCGTTTTGATCGAGGGCGAAAGCGGCGCCGGCAAGGAATTGATCGCCCGCGCCATCCAAGGCACCTCGGCGCGCTCGGGCAAGCCTTTCGTCACCGTCAATTGCGGCGCCATCCCGGAAAACCTGGTCGAATCCATCCTGTTCGGCCATGAAAAGGGCTCCTTCACCGGCGCCAGCGACAAGCATCTGGGCAAGTTCCAGGAAGCCGATGGCGGCACCCTGTTCCTGGACGAGATCGGCGAATTGCGCC
>CBHTTW010000463.1:0-2220 GCA_966096025.1 uncultured Alphaproteobacteria bacterium
AGGGCCGGGAGCGCGCGCTTGCGGCGTTCCAAGCCTTGAAGCGGTAACATTCGGCGTCTAGGTTCGCCCCCATGCCAGACAGCATCAAAAAAGACGTCATCGCCGCCATCGGCAACACGCCGCTGATCCGCCTGCGCCATGCTTCGGAGGCGACGGGCTGCGAAATTCTGGGCAAGGCGGAGTTTCTCAATCCCGGCCAGTCGGTGAAGGACCGCGCCGCGCTTTTCATCATCCAGGATGCCATCAAGCGCGGCGCCTTGCGGCCCGGCGGCACCATTGTCGAAGGCACCGCCGGCAATACCGGCATCGGGCTGGCGACCGTGGCCAATGCCATGGGGTTCAAGACCGTGATCGTGATCCCCGACACCCAAAGCCAGGAAAAAAAGGACGCACTGCGTCTGCTGGGCGCCGAGCTGATCGAAGTCCCGGCGGTGCCGTACAAGAATCCCAACAATTACGTGAAACTGTCGGGGCGCCTGGCCGGGCAATTGGCCAAGACCGAAGCCGCCGGCGCGGTGTGGGCCAACCAGTTCGACAATGTCGCCAATCGCCAGGCCCATATCGAAGGCACCGGTCCGGAAATCTGGGAACAGACCGGCGGCAAGGTGGACGGTTTCACTTGCGCCGTGGGCAGCGGCGGCACTTTGGGCGGTGTCGCCATCGCCCTGAAAGAGCGCAATACGAATATCCGCATCGCCGCCGCCGATCCGCATGGCGCGGCGATCTATAGCTGGATCAAAACCGGCAAATTGGAAAGTCACGGCACCTCCATCACCGAAGGCATCGGCCAGGGCCGCGTCACCGCCAATCTGGAAGGCGCGCCTTTCGATGACGCGTACGAGATTTCCGATGAGGAAGCCCTGCCCATCGTGTTCGATCTTCTGGAGCATGAGGGGCTGTGCATGGGCGGCTCCACCGGCATCAATGTGGCGGGCGCCATCCGCATGGCCAAGGATATGGGGCCGGGCCATACCATCGTCACGGTGCTGTGCGATTATGGCAACCGCTATCAGTCCAAGCTGTTCAACCCGGAATTCCTGCGCGAGAAAGGCCTGCCCTGCCCGCCCTGGCTGGTGGAACGGCGCCCGCCAATACGCGCACCGTTTGAATGAGCAACCTGGTTTCCACCGAATGGCTGGCGGCGCATCTCAAGGATGTGCGGGTGGTGGATGCCTCCTGGTACATGCCCGATGAGAAGCGCCAGCCGGCCAGGGAATTCGAGGCCGGGCATATTCCCGGGGCGGTGTTTTTCGATATCGACGGCGTCGCCGACAAGTCGAGCGGCTTGCCGCATATGCTGCCCTCGCCCGGCGAATTCTCCCGCGCCGTGGGCGCGCTGGGCATCGGCGACGGTGAGACGGTGGTGGCCTATGACGGCAGCGGCCTGTTTTCCGCGCCGCGCCTGTGGTGGACCTTCAAGGCGATGGGCCATGACAAGGTGAAGGTGCTGGACGGCGGCTTTCCCAAATGGAAGCGCGAAGGCCGCGCCGTAGAGACCGGTCCCGGCCGGGCCGACAACAAATTCTTCACCGCCATCCTCAAGCCAAAGATTGTGCGTGACTTCGGCCAGATGATGGAAAGTGTCGCGGACAGATCGGCGCAGATATTGGATGCCCGTAGCCCTGGCCGCTTCAAGGCCGAGGAGCCCGAGCCGCGCGCCGGTGTACGCGGCGGCCATATGCCGGGCGCCTTGAATGTGCATTACCGCAAGCTGATCGCCGATGACGGCACCTTGAAGCCGCCGCAAGCCCTGCGCGAAATTTTCGGTGCGGTCGACCTCGACCGTCCCGTGGTAACGACCTGCGGCTCCGGCCTCACCGCCGCCATCCTGATGCTGGCGCTGGACGAGATCGGCGCAAACGACGTGGCCGTCTATGACGGCTCCTGGACCGAATGGGGCGGCCGCCCCGAAGCGCCGGTGGTGACAGGCTGATGGTGCAAAAGGGAAAGCGCCGAATACCGATGACGGTGACGTTCCTGGAGCTGAACGCCAAGCCCTCCGCCCTTCCTCCGCCCCAGCCGCGCGGCAAGGTAGCGCTTCTGAAATGCGAAAAACCGCCGACCCATTTCTATCGCTATCTCTACGACACGATCGGTGACGCCTATTATTGGGTGGACCGCAAGAAGCTTTCCAAAGAGGCGCTGGCGGAGGTGATCCACGATCCCCGCAACCAGCTCTTTGTCCTGTATATGGAAGGCAATCCCGCCGGCATGGCGGAG
>CBHTTW010000464.1:0-2202 GCA_966096025.1 uncultured Alphaproteobacteria bacterium
CCGAAGTCGCCGAAGTGCTGGGCAGCAATGAGCCCAAGGGCGTGACCGGCGTGCGTCTGCGCAACACGGTGACCGGCTCGCTGCACGATCAGGCCGTGCATGGCCTGTTCGTCGCCATCGGCCATTCGCCCGCGACCGCGCTGTTCCGTGGCCAGGTCGAGATGGACGAGAGCGGCTATATCAAGACCGCGCCGGATTCCACCCATACGTCGGTGGCGGGCGTGTTCGCCGCCGGCGACGTCAAGGACAAGGTTTTCCGTCAGGCGGTGACGGCGGCGGGCATGGGCTGCATGGCCGCGCTGGAAGCCGAGCGTTTTCTGGCGGGAGCGCATACCGGAGATTTGCCGCTCAGCGCTTAAAGCTGGAGAGGGGACATTATGGATTGGGACAAGCTTCGCATCTTCCACGCCGTGGCCTCGGCGGGCAGCTTCACCCATGCCGGCCAGAGCCTGGGCCTGTCGCAATCGGCGGTCAGCCGCCAGATCAGCGCCCTGGAAGAGGAAATCTCCACGCCTTTGTTCCAGCGCCATGCCCGCGGCCTGACCCTGACCGATGAAGGCGAACTGTTGTTCACCGCCGTCACCGATGTGCTGGGACGGCTGGCGGCGGCGGAAGAAGCGCTGAAGAATGTCCATGACGCGCCGCGCGGCGCCCTGAAGATCACCGCCAGCCACGGCATCGGCGCCTATTGGCTGCTGCCGCGGCTGGGCGACTTCCTGGCGCAATATCCGGAAGTGGATGTGCATCTGGTGCTGGACGACAAGGAACTGGACTTGGCCCAGCGCGAGGCCGATCTGGCCATCCGCCTGCGCGCGCCGGTTCAGGCCGACCTGATCCAGCGCAAGCTGTTCACCGTCCATTATCACATGTACGCGTCCAAGAATTATCTCAAGCAGAACCCTTCGCCCAAATCGCTGGAAGAGATCGCCGACCACGCCATCATCGTCTATGGCGAGACGGCGGCGCCGGAAATCCGCGAGATCAACTGGCTGCTGGAGGTCTATAAGAAGAATGCCAAGCCCGGCGGCAAAAGCCACATCGTCCGCATCAACAATATGACCGGCATCCTGCAGGCGGTGGAAGCGGGACTGGGCATCGGCCTGGTGCCGGACTATGTCGCGGCCCAGCATCCCGCGCTGGAGCGGGTGCTGCCCGACGTGGAGCCTTTGGGCTTTGACGTGCATCTGGTCTATGCCGATGCCTTGCGCCAATCCAAGCGGGTGGCGGCGTTCCGCGATTTCGCGGTCAAAAGCTCCAAGGATTGGCAGTACTAAGGCCGCAGGATGCCTTTGCGCCTTTAGAGTGCTAGAAAGCGCCCCTGATCTTGTCGGGGGCAGTCATGACATCTCGCAGCATCGCATTCACTTTGAGTTTCTGCGCCGGGCTGTTGTGGGCCGGCATGGCCCAGGCGCAAACGCCCTATCCGGTGGTTCAGGGCAAATATTATAAATTCGAGAAGATCGCCGACGGCGTCTATTACGCCTCGCCCGAATATAACGGCACCGCCTTTCCCTTCGGCAGCAATCCCTTCTTCGGCGCCAATCTGGTGGTGATCGTCAACCCGAACGATGTGGTGCTTGTCGACAGCGCCACCTCGCCCCGGGCGGCGCAGGCGCTATTGGCGGACATCAAACGCCTGACCGACAAGCCGGTGCGCACCGTGGTCAACACCCATTGGCATTACGACCACACCGACGGCAATTCGATCTTCGGGCCGGAAGTCCAGATCATCGCGCATGACTATGTCCGCCAGGCGATCGAGAAATTCGACATCCTCAACAACGAACCCTTCCGCAGCTCGACCCGCAACGCACCCCAGGCGATGATCGACCGCTTCACCCGGCAGGCCGGCGCGGAAAAGGACCCGGCGCGCAAGGCCGCCCTGGAAAAGAAACTGGCGGACACGAAGGCAGCCGCCAAGGAATTCACCGGCGACATCAAGGCGATCAAGCCCACGCCGCCCAACGTCACTTATAGCGACAAGCTGGTTCTCCACCGCGGCGGCCGCGAGATCCAACTTCTCTTCCTCGGCCGCGGCCATACCGGCGGCGATACCGTGGTCTTCCTGCCCAAGGAACGCATCGTCGCCACCGGCGATCTGATGGAAAGCCGCCTGGCCTATATGGGCAGCGCCTATTTCGACGAATGGCTGAAAACCCTGGATGCCCTCAAGCGGCTGGACTGGGCGGTGGACCTGCCCGG
>CBHTTW010000465.1:0-2200 GCA_966096025.1 uncultured Alphaproteobacteria bacterium
CCGAGATGGCGCGCAAGCTATCGCCGGAGAGTTCGAAGGCGCCTTCGCCCAAGGCCCCCACGAACAGCCGGCCGATGACGGGCGCCAGCACCACGCCGCTGACCGGCACCCCGTCCCTGATCTCGCCGATATTCACCGTGAACTCGCCGCCTCTTTTGACGAATTCCTTGGTGCCGTCCACCGGGTCCACCAGGAAGAAATGCGTGCCCGCCTTGGCGATGCGGCCCGCCGCGGCTTCCTCTTCCGCCACCACCGGCACGCCGGGATAGGCGGCGGAAAGTTCGGCCAGGATCAGCTTCTCGGCTTCCTCATCGGCATCGGTCACCGGTGAACGGTCGCTTTTTATGCGGGCATCGCAACCGGCCTCATAATGGCGCATGACCACGATTCCGGCCGCGCGCGCGATGCGGATCAGGGTATTCAGGCGCGGCGACAGCGTTGCGTCCATCTTAAGAATTCCTTAATAGCCCAAATCACGTTAACCAATTTCTAACCAGTCGGACGGCATTGAATCCCCCATGACAGAGATCGAATTCGCCGCGCTTATGGTCAGCCGTGTTTGCCACGACCTTGTCGGACCTTTGGGTGCCGTGGTCAACGGCATGGAAGTGCTGGAGGACGAGCGCGACCCCGCCATGCGCGGTGAGGCCATCAAGCTGGTGACGGTCAGCGCCGATCAAGCCCTGGCCCGCATCCAGTTCATGCGCATCGCTTTCGGCGCCGCCGGTTCGGCGGGCGCGGAATTGGACCTGGGCGAAATCGGTCGGCTGGTTCAAGGATTGCTGTCGGGCGGCAAGGTGCAACTGACCTGGAACGTGCCCAAACTCTACTGGGGCAAGGACTGGGCCAAACTGTTGATGAACGCCACTTTGCTGGCGGCGGACTGCCTGCCGCGTGGCGGCATGGTGACGGTGGAAGCCGGCGCCGATCCGTTGTCGCCGTCCTTTCACATTCGTGCCGAGGGCCTCAACGCCCGCGTCACCGAGGAAGTGAGCCAAGCCGCCAAAGGTGAGGCGGTGAATGTGGACGCGCGCCACGTCCAGCCTTTCCTGGTCTACAAACTGTCGCAAACCGTCGGCACCAATGTTTCCATCATGCCGGTTGAGGGCGCCGTCGAATTGATCGCGGCCAAAGGCTAACGCCCGTTAAGGTAAGCCAATTTTTACTGTGGGCACGGTACCGTTTCGCGCAATCGAGCCGCGTTTACGGGAACCTTGCCATGAAGCACTGTCTTATCGTCGATGACAGCCGTGTCGTGCGCACCGTCGCGCGCCGCATCCTGGAAAGCCTTTCCTATTCGGTGGACGAAGTCGAAGACGGCATGACGGGCTTGCGCGCCTGCCGCGAAAAAATGCCCGACCTGATTTTCCTGGATTGGAATTTGCCCGAAATGAAGGGCCTGGAATTCATCAAGAGCGTGCGCGGCCAGCATGCGGGCGACCATCCCGTGATCCTGTTCAGCGCCACCGAGCGCGATCCGGATGAAATGGCCAGCGCTTTTGCCGCCGGCGCCAATGAGCTTGTGCAAAAGCCGTTCGACGGCAGCCTGATGCGCGCCAAGCTTGAGGGCATCGGCGTCTCGTTTGCTTCAGACCAGCGCCTTTCCGCTTAGCCGCTCCAGCACCTTCACCGGCGCGAGGGCAGGCTCTGCCATCTCGGCGATATCGAGATGGAAGGTCTGTTCCAACGCGAATTCGCCGCCCAGGGCGGCATGCAGCACCTGATCGGTGAAGACCAGCCAGGAGCATCCCGGTGGAAAGGTGACAGCCTGATGCGGGCTGTTCTTCTGGAAATTCTCATCCAGCTTGCCCGCGTCATGCAGCGACAGCATCAACTCGTCATACAGGCTGCGCCGGCCGCGGGTGACGCCCAGTTTTTCGTAGAGCCAGGATTTGCCCGGCAGGTGCGGGCCCACGCGCGGCAGGAAGGCGCGGGCGAAATCCTCGAAGGGCTGGCCGACATGCCAATGGCGCGGCGAGGTGGGCGCGACATTGGCAAAGAAACGCAGGATGCGGCGGCCCCGCATCGGGCGCGACGGAAAGGCGTCGATATGCAGCAGCCGGTCGTCGCTGATCTTGGAATAGTGCCGGCCTTTGACCTGCACCGGGCGGAAGGAGGTGCGGGCGCGCTCCACATGGCGATAGGGCAAGAGCTCATGCACCAGCCTGGTGGCCTGGCTGCCGAAACGCTCCATCATCGC
>CBHTTW010000466.1:0-2171 GCA_966096025.1 uncultured Alphaproteobacteria bacterium
TGCAGCTCTATCGCGAGGAAGCCCATTATCTGGAGCGCACCGCGCCCTGGATCGCTCGCGTCGGCATCGCCACTTTCAAAAAGCGGTTGGTGGACGACGCGGAAGGGCGCCGCGCCCTGAATGCCCGGTTCCTCTATTCCCACAAATTCGCCCAAGACGATCCTTGGGCGGCGCGCGCCGGCGGGCTGGACGCCCAGTAATTCACCAAACTGCCGGAGCTGGCCGATGCATGATGTTGTGTGGAAGAAAATCGGCCCGCTTTCCAACATTCCGGTGCGCGGCGCCCGGCGTCTCTGCTTCGGCCTTGGCGGCAAGCCCATCGCGGTGTTCCGCACCGGCGAGGACAAGTTCTTCGCCCTGGTCGATGAATGTCCGCACAAAAAGGGGCCGCTGTCGGAAGGCATTGTTTCCGGCAACACCATCACCTGCCCGCTGCACAATTGGGTGATCGGGTTGGATACCGGCATCGCGGCGGAGCCCGATGAAGGCCGCACCCAGACCGTTCCCATCAAGCTGGAAAATGGCGAATTGTATATCGGCCTGGAACTCGAACGGACACCTGCGTGACACGCACCACATGTCCCTATTGCGGCGTAGGCTGCGGGGTCGCGGTCATAGACGGTGTGCCCAAAGGCGATGCCGCCCATCCCGCCAATTTCGGACGGCTGTGTTCCAAGGGTGCAGCGCTGAAAGACACGCTGGCCCTGCCCGACAGGCTGTCGGTGCCGACCATACATGGCCGCGAGGCTAGCTGGGATGAAGCGCTGGGTACCATCGCGAAAGATTTTTCCCGCATCCGCGCCGAGCATGGCCCCGATGCCATCGCCTTTTATGTCTCCGGCCAGTTCCTGACCGAGGATTATTACGCCGCCAACAAGCTGATGAAGGGCTTTATCGGCTCGGGCAATATCGACACCAATTCGCGTCTCTGCATGTCGTCTTCGGTGGCCGGCCATGTCCGCGCCTTTGGCGAGGATGTGGTGCCGGGCTGTTATGACGATCTGGAAGAAGCCGATCTGGTGATCCAGGTCGGCAGCAACATGGCCTGGTGCCATCCGGTGCTTTATCAGCGGTTGATGGATGCGCGGGAAAAGCGCGGCACCAAGATCATCACCATCGATCCCCGTCGCACCGCCACGGCCGAGACCGCCGATCTGCATCTGGCGCTGGCGCCCGGCGCCGACGTGGTGCTGTGGAGCGGGCTTTTGGTCTATCTCGCCAATCACAATCATTTGGACCGCGAATGGATCGGGCGGCATGTCACCGGCTTTGAGGAAACGCTGGAAGCCGCGCGCAAGGCCGCGCCGACAATTGCCTTCACCGCCGCCGCCGCCAGCCTCAAAATCGAAGACGTGCGCAGCTTCTACGAAATGTTCGCTTCGACCGAACGGGTGGTGACGCTTTATTCCCAGGGCGTCAATCAATCTTCCAGCGGCACAGACAAGGTCAATGCCATCCTCAATTGCCATCTGGCGACGGCGCGTATCGGCCGCCCTGGCATGGGCCCCTTCTCCCTCACCGGCCAGCCCAATGCCATGGGCGGACGCGAGGTCGGCGGCTTGGCCAACCAGCTTGCATCCCATATGGCCTTCACGCCGAAGGATGTTGACCGGGTCGGCCGCTTCTGGCGTTCGCCGCAAATGGCGCAAGGACCGGGCCTCAAAGCCGTCGATCTGTTCGAAGCGGTGGGCGACGGACGGGTCAAAGCGGTGTGGATCGCCGCCACCAATCCGGCGGATTCCATGCCGCGCGCCGGAAAGGTGCGTGACGCATTACAGAAATGTCCGCTGGTGATTGTGGCCGATGCCTGGCCCACCGACACCACCGCCCTGGCCCATATCGTGCTTCCCGCCGCCAGTTGGGCGGAAAAAGACGGAACGGTCACCAATTCCGAACGCTGCATCTCCCGCCAGCGCGGCTTTCGCGCCGCCCCCGGTCAGGCGCGCCCCGACTGGTGGATGTTCGCCGAGGTTGGCCGCCGCATGGGACGGGAAGAGGATTTTTCCTGGCAGGGCCCGGCCGATATTTTCCGCGAACACGCCGCCCTCTCGGCCTTCGAGAATAACGGCGCGCGCGTGTTCAATCTGGGCGGACTGGCCGACATCAGCGACAGCGAATATGACGATCTGTCGCCGGTGCAATGGCCGGTGCCCAAGCCGGGAAACGGTGTC
>CBHTTW010000467.1:0-2162 GCA_966096025.1 uncultured Alphaproteobacteria bacterium
TGGTCTTCCTGCCCTGGCTGGACACCAGCCGGGTGCGCTCCTGCCGCTTCCGTCCCTTGATGAAGCAGTTCTTCTGGGGCTTTGTGGTTTGCTGCGTCCTGCTCGGCTATTGCGGTTCCCAGACCGTGGACGCGGTGAAGTTCGGCATCCCGATGGTCTGGGTCGCCCGTGTCGCCTCGCTCTACTATTACGTCTTCTTCTGGCTGATCCTGCCGATCGTCGGCCTGATCGAGACGCCCAAGAAGCTTCCCGCATCCATCGCGCAATCCGTGCTCGGCGATAAAGCCGGCGCACCCGCCGAGTGAGAACCAACATGCGTCTGACCCATCTATCTCTCGGCGTTGCCCTCGGGCTCCTGACCTCGGTTTCCGCCTTTGCCGCGGAAGGCGTTTCTACCAAGCGCCTGCATCCCAAGGCGGCGGAGTTCGAATTCGAAGGGCCCTTCGGCACCTATGACCGGGGCGCGCTGCAGCGCGGCTATCAGGTCTATAAGGAAGTCTGCGCCGCCTGCCATTCCGCCAATCTGCTGGCCTTCCGCAATCTGGCCGAACCGGGCGGCCCGGAATTCAGCGAGGCCCAGGCCCGTGCCCTGGCCGCGGCTGCCAAGATTCCGGCCGAACCCAACGACAAGGGCGAGACCACTGACGACAAGGGTGTGCCGCTGATGCGGTCCGCCACCCTGGCCGACCGTTTTCCCTCGCCATTCCCCAACGAAGCCGCCGCCCGCGCCAACAATAGCGGTTCCCTGCCGCCCGACCTGTCCCTGATCGTCAAGGCGCGCGAAGGCGAGGCGCATTATGTCTATTCGATCCTCACCGGCTTCCATGAAAAGGCGCCGGCGGGCTTCAAGGTGACGGAAGGCAAGTATTTCAACCCTTACTTCGAGGGCTGGAACATCACCATGCCGCCGCCCCTGACCAACAATGGCGTGACCTATTCCGACGGCACCAAGGCGACCATCGAACAGCAGGCCCATGACGTGGTGACCTTCCTGGCTTGGGCGGCCGAGCCCAAGATGGAAGAGCGCAAGCGGATGGGCTTTGGCGTGATGGTGTTCCTGATCGTGCTGGCGGGTATTCTGTTCGCCGCCTATCGCAAGGTCTGGGCGGATAAACACTAAGGGCCTCGGCACTGTCATAAAGCCAGGCATTGCCCCTTAGACCCCACATGATAAAAGGGCGCTCCCCATCAGGAAGCGCCCTTTTTCATGGCCAAAACCGTACTCGGCATTATCGGAGGATCCGGCGTCTACCAGATCGAAGGTCTGGAAAACGCCCAATGGCAGACGGTCAAAAGTCCCTGGGGTGAGCCGTCCGACCAATTGCTGACCGGAACCTATGCCGGGGTGGATCTGGTGTTCCTGCCGCGCCACGGCCGCGGCCACATCCAGACCCCGAGCTCGATCAACTATCGCGCCAATATCGACGCCTTGAAGCGCATCGGCGTCACCGATGTGATTTCGGTGTCGGCCTGCGGTTCGCTGAAAGAGGAATTGCCGCCCGGCACCTTTGTGATGGCCGACCAGTTCATCGACCGCACCTTCGCGCGCGAGAAAAGCTTTTTCGGTCCCGGCTTTGTCGCCCATGTTCCCATGGCCCATCCGGTCTGCCCCAAACTGTCGGGGGCGCTGACCCTGGCGGCGCGGGAACAGAAGATCGATCACAGCGAAGGCGGAACTTACATCTGCATGGAAGGGCCGCAATTCTCGACCCGGGCGGAAAGCTTTCTTTATCGCAGCTGGGATTGTTCGGTGATCGGCATGACGGCGATGCCGGAAGCCAAGCTGGCGCGCGAAGCCGAGCTGCCCTACGCCATTGTCGGCATGGTGACCGACTATGACTGCTGGCATGACGATCACGACTCGGTGACGGTGGATGCGGTGATCAAGGTGATGCTGCAGAACGGTTCCAATGCGCGCAAGCTGATCATGGCGGTGGCGTCCAAGCTGGGACCGGAGCGCAAGCCCTGTCCGCTGGGTGTCGAGACCATGCTGGACATGGCGCTGATCACCGCACCGGACAAGCGCGATCCGGCGCTGATGGCGAAACTGGATGCGGTGGCGGGTCGCGTTTTGAAAAAGGGTTGAACGATGAACATCAAGGACTCGATCCGCACCATTCCGGACTATCCCAAAAAAGGGATCATGTTCCGCGACATCACCA
>CBHTTW010000468.1:0-2161 GCA_966096025.1 uncultured Alphaproteobacteria bacterium
GCGCCGACCTTGATGGAAAGCCCGCCGGAATCGAAACACACGCCCTTGCCGACCAGAGCGATGGGGGCGGCATTCTTCTTGCCCCCGTTCCATTGCATCACCACCAGCTGGCTTTCGCGGTCGCTGCCCTGGCCCACGCCCAACAGCGCGCCGAAGCCGCGCTTTTTCATTTCGGCTTCGCCCAGTATCTCCACTTTGACGCCAAGCTTGGTGAGCTGCGCCTTGGCGCGGCGGGCGAACTCCGCCGGATACAGGACATTGGGCGGTTCATTGACCAGGTCGCGCGCCAGGAAGATGCCCTCGGCCACGGCCGCCAAACCGCCATGCGCCTTTTTCGCCGCCGCGGGATCCTGGGTGACGATCCGCACTGTCTTCAGCTTTTTCTCAAACTCGTCGAGATTGCGGGTGCGGTACTTGTCGAAGGCGTAGCTCCGCAACTTGGCGCCGAAAGCCAGATGGGCGGCGAGTTCGGCTTTTTTGACCTTGCTGCTTTTCGGCGGATCGATCTCAAACCGCGCCGCAATTTCGCCCGATGTGTAAAGCCGGCCGATAATCTGGGCGCCCAAAGTCTCCAGCCCCTTTTCGTCCAGGCTTTCCGGCTTGCCCAGGCCGACCAGCAGCAAGCGGGAGGCTTTGACACCGGCGGGCGCCAGCACTTCCAACATCTGGCCGGTCTTGCCGGTGAAGCGGGAATATTTCAGGGCGCGCGTCAGGGCACCGCCGCTGGCCTTGTCCAACCGGACCGCCGAGGGCAAAAGGGCGCCGCCCTCCACCGCCCCAACGACCCAGGCCCCGTCCCCGGCTGCTTCATTGGTAACAAAGGAAATCTGCATGCTATATCTCCGGCAAAGGACAGGGTATTTGTGGGGAAAATCCTAGTTCCAGTGATAGTTTAGGTCGAATCCAGCCGACCTCCAACTGAGGCAGCGAAAGGCCGAACGGGTGGACCCCAAGGTACCGGAAAATAGCCAGCGGCCTCGCACGGGCTCCCCGCAGCGGCTGCCGCTCTATGTCCTGACCCAGCTCTTGGGGCCGGTGGCGCTTCTCACCCTGCTTTTGACCAGCGTGATCTGGCTGGTCACCTGCCTGCAATATCTGGACCTGGTGATCAATCGCGGTCAATCGGCTTTCACCTTCCTGTACCTGATCTTGCTGGTGCTGCCCACCTTGCTGGCCGCCATCATGCCCATCGCCTTCTTCTTTGCCACCCTGATCACCTTGCAGCGGCTGCAAAGCGAAAGCGAGCTGGTGGCGATGGCCTCCGCCGGCTATTCCCTGCGCCAGCTCGCCATGCCGGTGCTGGCCTGTGCCGCGATCGTGATGGTCCTCACCTATGCCTGCGTTTTCTATCTGATGCCGGCCGGTCAACGCACCCTGCGCGACAAGGTGTCCGATATCCGCGCCGACATGGCCGGGGCGCTGCTGAATGAAGGCGACTTCAACACCTCCCAGCGCGGCCTGACGGTCTTCATCCGCCAGTTCAGCAACAAGGGCGAAATTCGCGGCATCCTGGTGCACAACAACCGCGACCGCGCCCAGCCCGTCACCTATATCGCGGAAAAAGGCATTTTGGCCCAGACCCCGGCGGGAACCCGCCTGATCATGGTGGACGGCACCATCGAGACCAGCGGCCAAGGCGGCAAGCAACTGCAAGTGCTGCATTTCGACAGCTATGTCATCAACCTGGATCAGTTCTCCGCGCCCGCCAACTACACCATGCGCAAGGTGGTGGAGCGCTATATGGGCGAATTGTTCTGGCCGCCGGAAAAAGGCTTGACCCAGCGCATCCGCGACCAGTTCTTCGCCGAAGCCCATAACCGCATCGCCCAGCCGCTCTATTGCATCGCCTTTGCGCTGATCGCGATGGCGGCGGTGGTGCGCGGCCGCCGCCAGCGCGGCAGCGTCGCCATGCGGCTCACCCTTGCGGGCATGGCGGCGATGGGCCTCAGAATCGCCGGTTACGGCATCATGGGCGTGGCGCAGCGCAATCCGCCGCTGGTGATCATTTTCTATCTGTTGCCCGCGCTGGGAATTGGCGGAGCCATCGCCTTCATGGCGGGCTACACGCCGGCTTCCTTGCTGGCGCGCCTGCGCCCCGCGCAAGTGGCAAGGACGGGCGCATGAGCTGGTCCTGGACTCTTTACCGCTATCTGGCGGTGCA
>CBHTTW010000469.1:0-2160 GCA_966096025.1 uncultured Alphaproteobacteria bacterium
TGCGGGGGATGACGAACCCGTCGGGTGGCCGTTTTCGCCGCCGAACACCTGCTCACGCGCTTCGCGCGCCGCTCCTCACCCCTCGCAGCCTTCGGCTGCTCACCGGGAATGACAAGAGGAGCTGATGCGCCAGCGGCGAAAAGTCGGCAGCTAAGCCACCGCGGCGGCGGCTAGCTCATACTGTTCGGTCAGATACTCGTCGATATCGCCAACGGTGCGGTGGAGGTCGCCGCCGCTGATGCCCAGCACCCGGGCATCGCCCGTCATGCCGGCGGCCAGCCGGTTGACCTCTCCGGAGATATTGGACAGGCCTTTAACCTCGCGCACATTCTGCGCCACCCAATCATCCACAAAAGTCTGAATATCTGCCGCGAGATTCATCGTTGTTCCTTAAAAAAAATTTCGGCGACTGGCGCCGTGGCGCCTCGCTCGTGCTCGGTGCGCTCGTCGCTTTCGCAGGTCCGCCGGACCTGCTCACGCGCTATGCGCGCCGCTCCTCTCTATGTCGCGACAATGCGTTTGACGGCGGCGCGTTTCTTGGGCGCGGGCGGCGGCGGATTGGCGGCGGCCTCGGCCGCATCCTGTTTTTCTTTTTCCAGCCGCAGCGCCTTGAGGCGCGCGGTCTTGGCGTCGTTGGCTGCGCTTTCGGCGTTGGTCTGCTTTTTCACCAACTCGGTGCGCTTTTCCCAGACCTCTTGCACGCTGTTGGAGGTGCGGGCACCGCCTTTGCGCGAACCGATGGTTTTGGTCATGGGTTTCTCCTGAAAAAATGCCGGGCGGCGCGCCTGTCCGGCAGCGCCGCCCGATTTCACTTACACAGCCGAAAGATTGGCGGCCTTGGCGCCGCGCGCATCCGGCTGAATGTCGAAATTGACCTTCTGGCCTTCATTCAGGCTGCGCATGCCGGCCGCTTCGACGGCGGAGATGTGCACAAACACATCCTTGCCGCCGCCTTCGGGCGAGATGAAACCAAAGCCTTTGGCGGAATTGAAAAACTTCACGGTACCGATGGGCATGATTGTTCCTTTGAGTCATCGGGTTCCGTTCACGCACCATGCGGGAACGGCCGTGGAAACAAGAGATCAGGTCGGTGGAAGTTTTTCGGTTCGTCCGGCGCGCCTTCCAAAACCGGAAGGGCAGGTCAGAAAGACAGAAGCGCTTCGTCTGACTTAGGACTAAAGAACCACGTAGGGCCTAATATAAGCACTCGGGCCGAAATAACAACGCGCGGGCTTTTATCCCGCGCGAACAGCGGCTTACCTCACAAAGCCAGCGACACCAGCCAGGCGATGCTGGCGGCGGTGAAGGCCAGGGCCAGCAGCGCCCACAGCCCGTCGCGCGCCGTGATCGCCAGCGAAAAAGCCACCACCGCCGCATTGGGCGGAATGCCGCCCAGGGGCACAAGTTCCAGCACCGGTGTCACCAGCCCGATCAGCAGGCACATCAAAGCGATGGCGTAGAAGAAGATCCCACCGGTCAGCCAGGGCAGGCGCGGGCGCAGCAGATGATCGATGACGCGCGCCACCGGGCGGAACTTGTCCAGGCCGGTTTCCATCTTGCGCGCATCCATCGAGCGCTGCTGCAGCCAGGTGGGCAGCCAGAAATGCTCATGATGCAACAGGATCTGGGCGGCGATCAGCACAATCACCGCCGAGGTGATGGCGGGCAGGCCGGGAATGGCGCCCACCGGCGACACCGCGATCAGGCTGGGCACCAGCAGCAGCGGACCGAAGGAACGCTCGCCGATGGTATCCATCAGGTCGGCGACCGAGACCCGGCCGCCCGATGCCGCCGCGCCATTGCGATGGGCCAGGGTGATGATGTGGTCGATCACATCCTCCAGGTCGTGATGCGCGGCGGGAGGTTGGGGCTGCTGGCTCAACGCGCCCTGCTGCCGAAGGCGGCTAGCGACAGCGTAGAGCCGCCGCGATAGCGGGTGGTGCGACTATCGGGCACGGGAACCAAAAGTCTTGGGCCGGTTCGGACGCGCCAGGCGTTTGCCCTTGCCGCCTTTGGACGGGATGGGTTTGGACGGGCTGTCGTCGGTCGAATAGGTGATCTCCGCATCCAGATTGGCGCGGGCGACGTCGGACTGGCGCGCAAAAGGATCGTCGGAAATCGCCAGGGCGGTGGATTGCAGCCGCTTGAGTTCGTCGCGCA
>CBHTTW010000470.1:0-2152 GCA_966096025.1 uncultured Alphaproteobacteria bacterium
AACCCTGGCTTTTCCTATGTCCGGGTGGCGCTTGTTAACGACTTGTCAACCATTAAGACCGCACTCGAAAGACTGCGGGAAATTCTCTAGTCCCAGGGGCAGCGCACATGGCTCAGAGTCGCATGATCGGTGGGGTCTATCACCCTCGCGCCAAGGGCGGGGTCATGAGCGACGCCCTGACCGACGCCAAGCATGCCATGAACCGCTTGATGCGCATCCTGGTGATGCGGGGCGCCGGGCTGGCCCTGCTGCTGGCTGCGCTGGCGGCGCTGATCGCCCTTGTCAGCTATTCCGCCGACGATGCCAGCCTGAACAACGCCAATCTGCGCGACACCAGCAACTGGCTGGGACCGGTGGGCGCGGTGGCAGCGGATATGCTGCTGCAGATCTTCGGTTGGGCGGCGCTGGCCTTCCTGGCGCCTTTGCTTGTCTGGGGCACGCGCGCCTTGCGCGGACGCGGGATCAAATATGCCATGTGGCGCCTGGTGGCCTGGCCGCTGGGCACTTTCACGGTGGCGGCGGGTCTGGGCCTGCTGCCGTCTTGGACAGGGTTGCCCGCGGGCGCGGGCGGCTTCATCGGCATCTTCGCCCTCGGACTTAGCAGCCACGCCGCGTTGGCGTGGCAGACGCCGTCTCTGTCCTGGGCCCTGCCGCTTTTTCTTTTGCTCATCGGCTTGCCGCTGGCCTTCCTGGCCACGGGCATGCGCTTTGCGCCCATCGCGCGCGGCGTCATGAATCTCCCGGCAACCGCGGTCTGGCTGGTCGGCCTGGTCAAGAAGCCGCATATCAGCTTCGGCCATCACGACGAGGAAGCCGATCACGAATATGAGGACGATGACGAGGGCGCCTATCATCTGGACGAGGACGAAGAGTCTCCCGGATCGCTGCGGCCCGAACCCATCGCCGCCGCGCGTTTGGCCGAACGGCAGAACAACCGGGTGCGCCGCGATGCCCGCACCGCCCAGCCGGGCAGCAAGCGGGCCGACAAGCAGCCGGCGCTGAATCTGTCGTCGGGCGAGTATCAGCTTCCGGCCCTGGGGCTTTTGACCGAGCCCGCGCCGGTCAAGGACACCCACACCCTGTCCGATGAAGCGCTGGAGGAAAATGCCCGCATGCTGGAAGCGGTGCTGACCGACTTCGGCGTCAAGGGCCGCATCACCGCCGTGCGTCCGGGGCCGGTGGTGACCTTGTATGAATTCGAGCCAGCCGCCGGCGTCAAATCCAGCCGGGTGATTTCCCTGTCCGACGACGTGGCGCGTTCCATGAGCGCGGTGGCGGCGCGTATCGCCACCATTTCAGGCCGCAATGTGATCGGCATCGAGCTGCCCAACCAGTTCCGCGAGACGGTTTATCTGCGCGAAATGTTCGCCGCCGGCGATTATGAAAAGGCGCGCGCGCCGCTGACCTTGGCGCTGGGCAAGACCATCGGCGGCGAGCCGGTGATGGCGGACCTGGCCAAGATGCCCCACTTGCTGGTGGCGGGCACCACCGGCTCGGGCAAGTCGGTCGGCCTCAACACCATGATCCTGTCGCTGCTTTACCGCATGTCGCCGCAGCAATGCCGCCTGATCATGATCGATCCCAAGATGCTGGAATTGTCGGTCTATGACGGCATTCCCCATCTTCTGTCGCCGGTGGTGACCGATCCGCGCAAGGCGATCGTGGCGCTGAAATGGGCGGTGCGGGAAATGGAAGACCGCTATCGCAAAATGTCCAAGATGGGCGTGCGCGGCGTGGAGGCCTTCAACGAGCGGGTGCGCAAGGCCAAGGACAAGGGCGAGGTGCTCAAGCGCACAGTGCAGACCGGCTTCGACCGCGAAACCGGCAAGCCGGTCTATGAGGACGAGAATCTGGAATTCGAAGCCCTGCCCTATATCGTGGTGGTGGTGGACGAAGTCGCCGACCTGATGATGGTTTCGGGCAAGGAGATCGAAGGCGCGGTACAGCGCCTGGCCCAGATGGCGCGCGCCGCCGGCATCCATTTGATCGCCGCCACGCAGCGCCCTTCGGTCGACGTGATCACCGGCACCATCAAGGCCAACTTCCCCACACGCATTTCCTTCCAGGTGACCAGCAAGATCGACAGCCGCACCATTTTGGGCGAACAGGGCGCCGAGCAGCTGCTGGGCCAGGGCGACATGCTCTATATGGC
>CBHTTW010000471.1:0-2141 GCA_966096025.1 uncultured Alphaproteobacteria bacterium
GCGGCGATGCTTTCGCCGCGCACCTGGGCGCGCGCGCCCGCATCGTCCAAGGTCGCAATCTGTTTTTCCAGCCCCGCTTCCAAGGTGCGCATGCGCTGGAAGGCGACATCCAATCCGGTGTTGAGGCCGTCCAGCTCGCGGCGCACCAGGCGCGCCAGACGCGCCGCATTGGCGGCGGCGGTGTCGTCGGCGGCAAACAGCCGGTCGCTGGCCGCCAGCAAGACCCGGGTGGCGTCGCTCATCGCCGCGCTGCGCGCCAGCGCGGCGGCCAGCGCCAGAAAAAGGAAAGGCGGCATCAGCACGGCGGCGGCGGCCAGCGCCTTGCGCGCCGGGTCCAGCGCGATCAGACCGCCGGGACCCAGATACCCCCAGAGGAAGGCGGCGCCCACGCCGATCCAGAACAGGCCCATGATGGTGGCGGCCAAGAGCACCACCACGCCGAACCGATTGGGACGAAGGCGCGGAAGAGCCGGAGCGGCTTGCGGCTCAGCCGGAAGGGCTTTGGCTTCGGGCTTTTCCCGCAGCTTGTCTTCCGCTTGCCCAAATGTCCTGGCCATGGTGTCAGCCTGTCTTAAACGCCCTTTCCCCTTGCATTTTAAGCATTAAATTCAGGGACTGACGAGGGTTTGGGCGAGGGTGGCGGCAATTCTGCCACTGGGCTTGTCACCGGCCCATTAACGCGGCTTTAGCGGTGGCCGGACAAGGATATAGGGCCTTTTTCGGACGCATCCGCCATGGCCGCCACGCCCATCGATCTGGACCATCTTGCCCGTTACACCGGGGGCGACAAGGCGCTGAACAGCGAGATCCTCAGACTGTTCAACGGCCAGTTGGGCAATATGGTGGGCGAGCTGCTGACCGTCTTGCAGCAGCGCGACGCCCGCAAATGGCGTCAGGTGACCCACACCATCAAGGGCGCGGCGCGCGGCGTCGGCGCTTTTGCCGTCGGCGAAGCGGCGGCGGCGGCGGAACCGATCGATCCCGCGCTGTCCCAGGACCGCGCCATCCAGATGATCGAGACGTTGCGCGTCGAAGGCGAAGCGGTGCAGGCGTTCATTGAAGAGTATCTTGCAGCCTAACGCTTATCGAACGCGTCAAATTCATGCCTGATCGATGCCTCGATCAAGGTCCGCCACACAGGTTCTGCAATCTCGGCTGACAGTCCGGCGCGACGTCCTTCGGCGATTACCTTGGCCACCACATCCTCGATCCGCTCGGCATCGCGCACCTGGTTGCGGCCGGTCTTGAGCTGGGCCGCCCGTTCGATATAGGCCTGGCGCACTGCCAGGAGCGCCACCAGCCGGGCATCCAATTGGTCGATCGCGGCCCGCAATTCCGCCATGGAAGCGCAGGATTCGGCCGTCTTCAGGGGCGTGTCATTTTGCATCGCAGCACTGTTATAGGCGGGGGTTGTTGGCCTGGCTATTTTTACACTATAAGAACGACGTTTTCCTTTGACTTACATGAAGTTAGGTGTGGAATACACATGAGCGCTCCCATCGAGACCGATGTCGCCATTATCGGCGCGGGCCCCATCGGCCTGTTCGCCGTGTTCGAGCTGGGTCTGCTGGATCTCAAATGCCACCTGATCGATATCCTGGACCGTCCCGGCGGCCAGTGCACCGAGCTTTATCCGGAAAAGCCGATCTACGATATTCCCGGTCTGCCTATCGTCACCGGACAGGAACTGGTCAACCGGCTGCTGGAACAGATCAAGCCGTTCGATCCGCAATTCCATTTCGGCGAAATGGCGACGTCGCTCGAAAAGCTCGCCGACGGCCGCTGGAAATTGAAGACCGATGCCGGCAGCGAAATCATCGCCCCCGTGGTGGTGGTCGCCGCGGGCGCGGGCTCGTTCCAGCCCAAGCGTCCGCCGGTTCCCGGCATCGAGCAATTCGAAAATGCCGGTGACGGCATCGGCGTGCATTATGCCGTGCGCAAGATGGAGACCTTCCGCGGCAAGAATATCCTGATCGCCGGCGGCGGCGACAGCGCCCTGGACTGGGTGATCAACCTGGCGCCCTTGGCCAAGAGCATGACCCTGGTGCATCACCGCGACGGTTTCCGCGCCGCGCAGCACAGCGTAAACCAGATGCGCGAGCTGGAAGCGGCCGGCAAGGTCAAGTTCCATGTCGCCAGCG
>CBHTTW010000472.1:0-2128 GCA_966096025.1 uncultured Alphaproteobacteria bacterium
CCGACATTCGCCACCATCCGGTAATAAAGGACATAGGCCAGCGCGGTATTGACCAGTGCAATGGCCAGCCAGGCCGCCCAAACATCCGGCTGCGGCATGGCCAGGGTCCAGGGCCGGTCGATCAGGAGCGACAGCGGAATCAAAAGCAGGGTCGCGCCGGTCATTTGTCCGGTCGCCGCCTGCACGGGCGTCATATCCTTGAAGCGGCGGCTATAGACGCCGCCAAAACCGTAGGAACAGGAAGCCGCGATCACCGCCAGTTCGGCCCAGACGGCGCCGCCGCCGCTCAGCGCGCCAGGACCGACCAGCACGATCACACCCAGGATGCCCAGCGCAATGCCAATCGCCTTGCCCGCCGACAGCTTCTCGTCATCGGTGCCCCAATGCGCCACTGCCACCATGAAGATCGGTGTGGTGGCATTGAGGATGGAAGCCAGCCCGCTGGAAATGTAGAGCTCGGCCCAGGCGATCAATGCAAAGGGAAGCGAACAATTGAGCAGGCCTAAAAGCATGAAACGCCGCCAATGCGCGGCCGTCACCGGCATGGATTGGCCCTGCGCCGCCAGCCACAGATGCATCGCGATGGCCGCCAATGCCAGGCGGCCCAAAACCACCGTCACCGGCGGCAGCGCCGCTACCAGGATTTTGTAGAAGAAGAACGAGCTGCCCCACAGCATGGCCAGCAACAGCAGCAATCCCCAATTGCGCGCGCTCATCCAGTCCCCGATTCCGGCACCGATGAGATCATATGCGTGACGGCCGCGCCTCCTGATTTGCCTGTTCAAATCGGCCGGACTGCCCTGCGGAATAAGCATGCCGGGCGGGTCATACACTTTGCGACAATCATATTAATTCCGCCGCAAATCATTCAGTGGGGGTTCATGCGCAACTTTCTAGGCTTCCAGGCGTAATGAAGCACCACGAAAGGAATACACCATGAAACGCCTTCTTATCGCCACCACGGCCCTGTCGCTTCTGGTCGCGCCGCTGAGCGAGGCTTTCGCCCAGGGTTGGAACAATAACGACCGCCATGACAATGGCCGCCCCAATGCCATGGCGATGCAGCATCGCGATAACGATCGCCATGACAATTATCGCCGCGACAATAACCGCCACGACAACGGCAAACACCGCGGCTGGTACAAGGGCGGCCATATCGACCACAGCGACTGGAATCGCGGCCGCCGCGTGAATGATTGGCAACGCTATCACTTGCAGCGTCCGCCGCGCGGCTATGAATGGCGCCGGGTCGACAACAGCTATGTGCTGGCCGCCGCCGCGACGGGCCTGATCATGGGCCTGGTGATCGCCAGCCAGTAAGGCCGCTGCTATTTGAAGGAGAAGGCGGCGCTCGCAGGGAGCGCCGCCTTTTTATTTATAGCGCCAATCCCAAGGTCACCAAACCGGGATAGGGGTGAGGAGTGGCGCGCGGAGCGCGCGAGCAGGTCCAGTGGACCTGCGAGAGCGACGAACGCCGCGAGCTTGGGCGAGCGGCCGGGCGAAAACACCGGCCCGAAACCGCTCAAAGCATTTTTCCCAGGCAAATGAGTCCCGGATAAGGATGACTGCCGTAAGGTGCGATGAGTTCAAAGCCGTTGCGCTTATAAAGCGCGATGGCGCCCTTCATCCCGGCCAGCGTATCCAGCTTGATCTCGCCATAACCCAACTCCCGCGCCGCTGCGATAACGGCGGCGACCAGCGCCTGGCCGACACCGGTCTTGCGCGCCTGCGGCCGCACGAACAGGCGCTTGATCTCCGCCACAAGCGGCGGCTCCAGCGCCTTCAGCGCGATGCAGCCCAGGACATGGTCGCCGCGCTTGGCCAGCAGCAATTCTCCGCCCGGCGGGCCATAGATGCCCGGCAAGGATTCCAGTTCCTGTGAGAATCCCTGCGGCGCCAAGTCGACCGGCAAGGACGCGGCATAAGCACGAAACAGCGCGGCAGCCGAGATCATCTCGGTCGCCGAGCGCGCCGGCGAAATTGTAAAGCTGTTATCGGAGCTGGTCGGCCACAGCATCGATGCCCGCCTGGGAGCAGAGCTCATCCTTGTCGCCGCCCACCGCGCCCGACGAGCCCACGCCGCCGATCACCTCGCCGCGATATTTGATCGGCACGCCGCCCGCCACAC
>CBHTTW010000473.1:0-2114 GCA_966096025.1 uncultured Alphaproteobacteria bacterium
GGCGATCTTGTCATAGGCGCGGCGATGGCCGACCGCCGCCTTGATCCCGATCATGCTGAGCTCCTCGGGATTGATCCCCTGGCTGCGCCATTGGCCCAGATCCATGGGCGCAATGCGGCGGCTGATCAGAAGAATGGTCAGGCCGCGATGCCGCGCCACGGCGCTGGGGCCCATATGAATGATCCGGCCCAGCACCACCATCTGGCTCTGCAGGTCTTCCAGCTCGAAATCGCCGTCGCTGCGCGAAACCAGCTCGACCTCAAGCGTTACCGGACCCAAATCCAACCGGCTGCCCTTGCCGCCGATGGCAAGCGTCTTGCGCCCACCGATGGCAAGCGATTGCAGCGCCGCCACCGCATCGGCATCGGTGATCACTACCCCGGCGCCTTTGACGTCATGTTTGATCAAGGCGCGCATCACATCGGTGCAGTCGCCCGGCCCGCCGCCGCCGATATTGTCGGCCGGTTCCACCAAAAGCACCGGGCCTTTTGCGCCGGGCACAAAATCGCGGATCACCGCGTCTATGTCATGTTCATAAGGAATGCCCAGGGCGCGGACTTCCCAGGCCAGTTTTGCGAGTTCTTCCAGGCCCGCCTTGGCGGCGGCATCATCGCCTTCGGTCACGATGCTGAAGGCCAGGCCCGCATCCGGCACATCGGAATAGGAATAGCCGCCCACCACATTGACCGCCAGCGCGCCGGGAATGTCGCGTTCCAAACGCCGGGCCGCCTCTTCCAGCGCCGCCATGCCGCCATCCTTGGTGCCGGTGCCGGTGGGCGGCCAGACAATCGGTGTCACCAGCACATGCTGGCGCGGCCGGATACCGATTTCGAGGCAGCGCGCCAGAAGCTCGGTGGCGCGCACCGCGCTTTCAAATGTGTCGTCATGCGGGCATTCGCGGTAGCAGACCAAGCCTTCCGACAGATCGCCCATTTTCCGGGTAATGGTGCCGTGCAGGTCGAACACACCGAAGATGGGAAGTTTTTCCGCCCCGGGCAGGGCGCGAATGCGTTCCAGCAATTCGCCGTCGGGATCATCCAGCTCCGTGGTGACCATGGCGCCGTGCAGGGAGAGGAAAATCCCGTCCAGGCCGTCCGCCAGCGCCTGGACCAGGACCGGTTTGATCTCGTCCCAGAAAGTCTCGAACACCGCATGTTCGACCATGCCCGAGGCGCCGCAGAGATAATTGGCGGACGGGATCACCTCCCAGCCCTTGGCCTTGGCGGTGGTGAGAAATCCGTCCACCTGGGAGCCGTCGCCGATCCGGTCCAACAAGTCCTGGCCGCGATGGATCATGAAATCGCTCAGACCCGTGCGGTCGTCGGTAAAACTGTGGGTTTCGTGGAAAATCCCCGCCAGAAAAATCCGTGTCATCCGAGCTTCTTGTTTTAAGTTGTTGATAAAAAAAGATATCCGCCAATCTCACTTTGGCAAATTCGGCTCTTTCGTCCCGGCCTCAGTTGCGCGCAAGATAAAGCAAAAAGGGGCCTGAAAAAGGGGCCTGAAAGAGGTCTGGGGTGTATCGCACATTATTGCCGCTGGTGTTGGCCTTGATGCTGGGCGGATCGGCCTTTGGCGCAGCGCCCAAGCCGGTCACCATCACTGTCACGGAAGGCACCTCCATGTCCGTGGCGGTCTCGCCGGACGGCCGGACTTTGGCCATGGACCTGCAGGGCAGCATCTGGGTGCTGCCGGCCACCGGCGGAGCGGCCAAGCGCATCACGGATGTCTTCAATGACGCGCGCCAGCCGGTCTGGTCGCCGGACGGCAAGACCATCGCCTTTTTCGCCTATCGTGACGGCGGCTATGACCTGTGGGGCATTTCGCCGGACGGCAGCAACCAGCGGCAATTGACCAAGGGCGCCTTCGACGACCGCGAGCCGGTGTTCAGCCATGACGGCACCAGGATCGCCTTCTCGTCCGATCGCGGCAGCGCCCTGGGCAGCGACACCAATATCTTTGTGCTGGATTTGCGCAGCGGCGAAATCCGCCAGCTTACCTCGCACCCGGCCGAAGACATCATGCCCAGCTGGTCGCCCGACGACCGGCAAATTTCCTTTGCCTCGACCCGCGAGTTCGGCCAGGGCGTGTTTGTGGTGGATGCGGCGGGCGGC
>CBHTTW010000474.1:0-2106 GCA_966096025.1 uncultured Alphaproteobacteria bacterium
CGTTCCAGCGGCATTTCCACGCCCAGATCGCCGCGCGCCACCATCAGCGCATCGGCCAATTCCAGGATTCCGTGCAGCGAGGCCAGCGCCTTGGGCTTTTCGATCTTGGCCAGCACCCCGGCGCGTCCCGCCACGATTTTCTTCAGCTCCGCCACATCCTCGGGCCGCTGCACAAAAGACAGCGCGATCCAGTCCACGCCCAATTCCAGCGCCGCGTCCAGGTCGGCGCGGTCCTTTTGTGTCATGGCCGACAGCGGCAACAGGGTGTCGGGCATGTTGACGCCCTTGCGGTCCTTGATCTCGCCCGCCACTTCCACAACCGCTTCGGCGAAAGTGTCAGCCTTGCGCAACAGCCGCAGACGGACCTTGCCGTCATCGATCAACAGCGCGTGCTTTTGCTTGATGGCCTGGAAGATTTCCGGATGGGGGATCGGCACCTCTTCCGGCTTGTCGCTGGTTTCGCCCAGCACCAGGCGAATGCGCTCGTCTTCCTTGAGCATGCGCGGTCCGCCCGCCAGCTTGCCCAGCCGAATCTTGGGACCTTGCAGATCGCAGAGAATGCCGATCGGCCGGCCGACCTCCTCCGACAAGGCCCGCAACTGGCGATGCATGGTGGCCAGCATTTCATGGCTGGTATGGCTCATATTGATGCGGAAGACGTCGACGCCGGCATCGAACAAGGCGCGCATCATTTGCGGATTGTTGGAGGCGGGACCGAGGGTGGCGAGAATCTTGGTTTTACGGCGGCGGCGCATGGCGGCTTTCAGTTGGAGAGGGACTGGGTCCAGTCGGGTTTTTTGCCGGTATCCACCTCAAAGAAACCACGCCGGTCGAAGCCGCGCTTGGCGCAATCGCGCCGGCCCACGGCACGGAAGCGTTTGTCGGGCGCGACACAGAAATAGGTCTTGCCTTCCCAGGTCCCCGCGGCGCCGTCGGTGGCATAGATATAGTAGTAGCGCCCCTGCAACGGGCCGGTCAGGAGCGCCGCGCAGGTCTGGGCCTGGATCGCCCACCAGCCTTCGCTGGTCCAGTTGGTGCCGTCGAAACGGCCGACGGAGGCGCGGACCGCCAGGTTGCTCTTGTTGCAGATGGTGAAGGCGGCAAAGGCCGGGGCCGCCGTCAGGGACAGCAAGCCCAAAGTCACAGCCAGGAGCAGGGTTGTGCGGCGCATCTTGGACTCCGGTTTGGCGCGAATTGGCTTTTGCGTCAACGGTTCTCGCGAATCCTATATCCTTGGGCCATGGCGGAAAATGCCTTTGAAACCATCCCCGGCCGGCGCGGCCAAAAAACCGTAAACAGCCGGCTGTTGTTTTTATGCGATCACGCCTCCAACCGGCTCCCGGAGGGCGGGTTGGGGCTCGATCCCGCTCTGCTGGCGACCCACATCGCCTATGATATCGGGGCGGCCTCCCTCACCCGCGCCCTGGCCAAGGCCTATGGCGCGCCCGCCTTGCTGGGCGGCTGGTCGCGGCTTTTGATCGATCTCAACCGGGGCGCCGACGATCCCACCCTGGTGATGAAATTGTCGGACGGCAGCATCATTCCCGGCAATGCGGGCGCCGATGCGGGCGAAGTGGCGCGCCGCATTACGGCCTATCACGCGCCCTACCATGCCGCGATCGATGCCGAACTGGATCGGCTCGGCAAAGAGGCGGCGGTGATTTCCATGCACAGCTTCACGCCGGCCTGGAAGGGGCGGCCGCGTCCCTGGCAAGTCGGCGTGCTCTATGACCGCGATACGCGTTTGTCGGCGCCCCTGATGGCGCGCCTGGCCGAGGCGGGTTTTGTCGTGGGCGACAACGAACCCTATAGCGGCGCGCTGGAAGGCGATACGCTCTATCAGCACGGCACCTTGCGCACACTGCCGCATGTGTTGATTGAGATACGGCAGGACTTGATCGCCGGCGAGGCGGCGGCACAAGAGTTTGCGTCGCGCCTGAAGCCCGTACTGGATTTGGCCATTTCCGATATGCACAGCCAGGAATGAAATTCCGCGTTGCGCCGCGCGATGCCGGTACGCTAGGTTCCCCGGCTTTTGAAATTTCGGTAGTTCCCCATGGCCAAATCCGGCTTCGCCAAAGACCAGCTCAAATCCTTCATCAACCG
>CBHTTW010000475.1:0-2074 GCA_966096025.1 uncultured Alphaproteobacteria bacterium
TGTCGACCAGATCTATGTCGAAATGACCGCGCGGCGGGTGGAGCGCATGCGTCAGGCCCAGGCGCAAGACGCCAGCGCCATCGAGATGCCGCTCAACCATGTTTCGCCCAACCAGATTTCCGGTCTGGTCGAGGCCCTGGCGGCGGCGCCCTATGACGGCAAGGCCGACTTGCCCGACATCGCCTATGAGCAGGAACTGGAAGTGGACGAACTCTTCCCCGTCGCCGAAGCCATGCAGCTTTTGCGGCTGGCGGATGTGGAAGGCGGTGACATCAAGCTGACCCATATGGGCAAGCGTTTCGCCGACGCCGACCTGAACGAGCGCAAGGAGATTTTCTCCCGCGCCTTGATGAGCCATGTGCCCCTGGCCGTGCATATCCGCAAGATCCTGGACGAACGCGCCAGCCATTCGGCGCCCAAGACCCGCTTCCTGGACGAGCTGGAAGACCATATGGCCGAGGACGCGGCGGAAGAAACGCTGAAGACTGTCGTCAGCTGGGCCCGTTTCAGCGAGCTGTTTTCCTATGATGACGACGCGGCGCTGTTCAGCTTGGAAAACCCGACCTAGACGGGCTTGGGCTTAACCGCACTGGCCGCTTGCTTGGCGCGGCGGCGCGCTTCATCGGTATCGGCACCGCGCGCCAGCGCCACGCCCATGCGGCGTTTGACAAAGGATTGCGGCTTGCCAAACAGGCGCAGTTCGCTGCCGGGAATTTTCAACGCCTCGTCCACGCCATCGAAGGTCATCGCGCCGGCGTCCACACCGCCATAGATCACCGCAGAGGCGCCCGGCGAGGCCATTTCGACATTCACCGGCAGCCCCAGAATGGCGCGGGCATGCAGGGCGAATTCGGACAGTTGTTGCGAGACCAGGGTGACCAGGCCGGTGTCATGCGGACGGGGCGAGACTTCCGAGAACCAGACTTCGTCGCCCTTCACGAACAGTTCGACCCCGAAAATACCAAGTCCGCCCAGCGCGCCGGTGACGGCGGCGGCCATGTCACGGGATTTTTTCCGCGCTGTATCGCTCATGGCTTGGGGCTGCCAGCTTTCGACATAATCGCCGTCCTTCTGGACATGGCCGATGGATTCGCAAAAGTGCGTGCCATCCTTGGCGCGCACCGTCAGCTGGGTGATCTCGAAATCGAATTGGATTTCGCCTTCCACAATCACCCGGGCTTCGCGCACCCGCCCGGCGCTCAGCGCCTTTTCCCAGGCGCCCGCCACATCACCGGCGGATTTCAGCCGCGACTGGCCCTTGCCCGAGGAGGACATGACCGGCTTCACAAAACAGGGAAAGCCGATGCGGGCACAGGCGGCCTGCAACTCCTCCAGGGAGGACGCAAAGGCATAAGCGGACGTCGGCAGTTTCAGTTCTTCCGCCGCCAGAACCCGGATGCGCTCGCGGTTCATGGTGATATGGGCGGCCCGCGCCGTGGGAATGACAGTGCAAAGCCCGTCGGTCTCGATCCGCACCAGCTCGTCGGTCGCCAGCGCCTCGATCTCCGGCACCAGGAAATGGGGCCGCTCTTTCTCCACGACCGCGCGCAACGCCTTGGCGTCAGTCATGTCGATGACATGGGAACGATGCGCCACTTGTTGTGCGGGAGCATCGGCGTAGCGGTCGACCGCGATGGTCTCCACCCCCAACCGCTGCAATTCCAGCACCACTTCCTTGCCCAGCTCGCCCGAGCCCAGCAGCATCACCTTGATGGCGGCAGGTGACAGCGGTGTGCCGAGTTTCATAGCTGTTTGCCGTAAAGCGAGTGAAAGGCTTCCATCTGGGCCTCGCGCGGCGGCTGGCCGGTGAACTTGGCCGCATCGTCATGCATCAAGGCGGCCGGCGATGCCTTCTCGATCCAGATATGGGTCGCAGGCACCACCCAGGACGGATCGTCCAAGGTTCCCGCCGCAATGGTCATGACCGGAAAAGCCTGCGGCTCATGCCACAACCGCGTGCCGCAGACCGCGCAATGCACCACATCGCTTTGGCGCCCACTGTCCGCCGTGCGGCGGAAGCGCAGGACTTCGCCTTGCAAATGCTGAAAAGTTTCGCGCGGCGTGGTGAAGACCA
>CBHTTW010000476.1:0-2058 GCA_966096025.1 uncultured Alphaproteobacteria bacterium
CGATGACCTGATCGATTTCACGCCGGAACTGCGCGCCCAGGCAGTGAAGCTGGTGTCCAATTGGAAGATCGGGCCGCTGTTCACGCCGCCGGTGCTGAGCACCGCCGACGGACCGCTCGGCACCTTGGTTGCGCCCGGCATCAATGGCGGCACCAATTGGCCCGGCGGCTGCTACGATCCGGAGACCTATACGGTCTATGTCTATTCCCAGACCGGCGCCGGCACTATCGGCATGATCAAGAATCCCGGCCAGGAATTGTCGCGTTCCGATTTCGATTATCTGCGCGGCACTTATGGCCAGGTGCCGCGGCAGAACCCGCCCTCCGGTTCCTCGGCGCGCGAAGAAGCCTTCCGCCGGCCCGATCCGCCGCCGCAACCATCAGGCCCGCGCCGCTCCACATCCCTGACGGTGCAAGGCTTGCCGCTGCTCAAACCACCCTATGGCCGCATCACCGCCATCGACCTGTCCAAGGGCGATATCGCCTGGCAGATCGCCCATGGCGAAACGCCGGATGCGATCAAGAACAATCCCGCCTTGAAGGGTTTGAAAATTCCGCGCACCGGCCAGCCGGGCATTATCGGCCCCACCGTCACCAAAAGTCTGGTGATCTGCGGCGAGAGTGGTTTCACCACCACATCGGCCGGCCCGCGCGGCGCCATGCTGCGCGCCTATGACAAAAAAACCGGCGAGGAAAAGGGCGCGGTCTATATGCCCGCTCCGCAAACCGGCTCGCCCATGACGTATATGCTGGGCGGCGTGCAGTATATTGTCGTCGCCATCGGCGGCGGCAATTACAGCGCCGAACTTCTGGCCTTCCGGCTTCCCAAAGCCTGACAAGGCGCAGCGCGCGCGGGTGGCTCCGCCCGCCTAGCGTTCCTCGGGCCGTACCGGCGCAGGCGCATCCCCCGGCAGGCAATAAGCCACCAGCTCGGCGCCGTAATTGCCGCCCTGGGCGCAAACCAGATACTGCTTGCCCTTGTGCATATAGGTCATGGTGGCGCCGGTCTGCGCCTTGTCCATGAACACCGCGCCCTTCTGCTCGCCGGTGAGCTTGTCGTAGGCGCGCAAGCGCCCGCCCTTGCGTCCCGTCTCGTCGGTGAACAGGCCGGCATCGCCGCAAATCACCAGGCTCTTGGTCGTCAGCGTTCCCAGAATGCCGGTCTGGCCGGTGCGGGGAATGGTGACGCCCTTGAGCAAACGGTGGTTCTTGATGTGATCGGGGGTTTCGCCATGCACGATCTGCCAGGCCATGGTGCCCTTGCTGAGATCCAGCGCCGTGATGGTGCCGTAAGGCGGCTTCATGATCGGAATGTTTTCGATCGAGATCATGCCCGGCACGATGGGATCGTTGATGCCGTCGGGCCGGTAGCGGAACATGGGCGCGCCGCCGCCTTTCAGGCTGGCCACGCCGCCGAATACACCGCCTTGGGGATCGGCGCTGCCCGGCGGCGGCGGACCGCCCGCCTGCACCACCTTGCCTTCATTGGTCACCCTGGCGCCGATCACGCCCATCTGGTTCTTGGAAAAACAGTAAAGCATCTTGGTTTCGGGATCGTAGGATGCGCCCGGCCAGTTGATGCCGCCCTGCAGGCCCGGCACGCAGATCGAGCCGAACAGCTTGTCAGTGACCAGCGGCGGCGGATCCCACAGCCCGCCCAGTTGATAATGGCTGGCGATGGCCTGCGCCCTTGCCTTGATCTCCGGCGTCCAATCCACCAGATCGGCGGCGGTGATGCCCTGCTTGGCGAAGGGCGGCGGCGCGCTGGGCACCGGCTGGGTCGGCGAATACCATTCGCCGGGCACATTGCCCTTGGGCACTTTCACTTCCGGGATCGGCCAGACCGGTTTGCCGTTGGTGCGGTCCAGCACATAGACGTAACCCTGCTTGGTCGGCTGGGCGATGGCTTTGACCGTCTTGCCTTTGTAGGGAATGTCGCAAATCACGCCCGCACAAGAAACGTCGCGGTCCCAGATGCCGTGATGGATCATCTGGTAATGCCACTTGCGCTGGCCGGTATCGATGTCCAGCGCCACCAGGCTTTCGGCGAACAGATGCG
>CBHTTW010000477.1:0-2050 GCA_966096025.1 uncultured Alphaproteobacteria bacterium
CGGCAACAAGGACGAAGGCGCGGGCGACCAGGGCATCATGTTCGGCTATGCCTGCCGCGAAACCCCGGCACTGATGCCGGCGCCGCTGTTCTACAGCCACAAAATCCTGGAATTGCTGGCCAAGGTGCGCAAGGAAGGCAAGGAAAAGGACCTGCTGCCCGATGCGAAAAGCCAGGTGACCCTGCGCTATTCCAATGGCAAGCCGGTGGAAGCGACCCAGATCGTGCTCTCGACCCAGCATACGTCGGAAAGCCAGACCAGCGCCGATATCCGCAAGATCGTCGAGCCCTATATCCGCCAGACCCTGCCCGCCGCCTGGATCACCGACAAGACCATCTGGCACATCAATCCCACCGGCGCCTTTGTGATCGGCGGCCCGGATGGCGATTGCGGCCTGACCGGACGCAAGATCATCGTCGACACTTACGGCGGCGCGGCCCCGCATGGCGGCGGCGCCTTCAGCGGCAAGGACTCCACCAAGGTGGACCGTTCGGCCGCTTATGCCGCGCGCTACCTGGCCAAGAATGTGGTGGCCTCCGGTGTCGCCGACCGCTGCACCATTCAGCTGGCCTATGCCATCGGCGTCGCCGAGCCGCTCAGCGTCTATGTCGATCTGCACGGCACCGGCCAGGTGGACGAAGCCAAGCTGGAAAAGCTGCTGCCGCAGATCATGAACCTCAAGCCGCGCGGCATTCGCCAGCATCTTGATCTCAACAAGCCGATCTTCGCCCGCACCGCCGCCTATGGCCATTTCGGCCGCGAGCCGGATGCAGAGGGCGGCTTCTCTTGGGAAAAGACCGACCTGGCGGACCAGATCAAATCGGCGCTTTCATAACCCCCCTCTGTCGCAGCTCAGGTCGGCGCCGCCGACACTTCGCTGCGACATCTCCCCCCGCAAATGCTTTGCAAGCGGGGGGAGAAAGCCGGTGTTTTCGTGAGGGCGTTCATGTCCGGTGAGGCCCCGCATCCGGACCGCAATCGCCGAAAACTGTATGGCCGGCGCAAAGGCCCGAAACTGTCTGAACGGCAGTCGAGTCTTCGCCGAACACTGTTAAGCGAGCTTGCTTATCGAGTCGGCGAGCCCCCCCTAAAACAATTTCCGAACAGCGTTCACGACGTCTGGCTAGAGGTTGGATTTGGCGCCGGCGAGCACCTTGTCTGGCAGGCGCAGAACCATCCCAATATTGGGCTGATCGGGGCCGAACCCTATGAGATGGGTGTCGCCAAGCTATTGACAAAGCTTGAAGAAAATTCCCTGAACAATGTTCGGATATATGAAGGGGATGGGCGGGAAATCATCGAGGCCCTGCCGGATCAGAGCCTCGGCCGGTTCTTTTTGCTCTTCCCCGACCCTTGGCCGAAAGTCCGGCACCACAAACGCCGTTTTCTGCAGACGGAGATGCTGGACCAGCTGTTCCGGGTGTTGCGTCCGGGGGCGGAATTTCGCTTTGCCACGGACGACAAATCCTACCTGCCTTATGCCTTGGAACGGCTGGTTGCCCATTCCGGCTTTGACTGGCTGGCGCAAAGCTGCGCCGACTGGAAGTCCCGTCCGGCCGATTGGCCGCCAACCCGTTATGAAATCAAGGCGATCAAGGGACCGCCGGCCTTTCTTCGTTTTGCGAGGCGCGCGCTAGCGCGGTAAAAAAGCGTCATGGAAGACGAGGAAAAACGGCCCATTTTCGGCACCGCCTGGGGTGATATGGGGGTGATCGTGATCGCCGCGCTGATCACTATCGCCTTGCTTTTGATCCTCTTTTCGCCCTCGCCATTCCAAAAGCTGGAACAGGCCCAGGCCCGGCAGGAGAAGGAAAAGGCCCGCCAGGTGGAGATCGACCGCCAAAAGAAAATCGACGAGGCCGTGGCCAGCGGCGTGGTCACCGTGGGCGTGCCTCGGGCCAAGCCCAAATAGCCCTGCCAGCCTTGATATTTGGGCAGTCGGAGCGTACATAGCCGCCATCCCAAACAACAAGACATGGTTGTGTGGCGGCCTGAAGGGCCGCCGCGGGCAAGAGGCTTTTGAAATTGGTCGTCACGGCGGCAACACATC
>CBHTTW010000478.1:0-2044 GCA_966096025.1 uncultured Alphaproteobacteria bacterium
TGATCGGCTTTGCGCTTGTGCAGCTGGGCGGCAGTCATCTGGCGGAAAAGTGGCTACGCCCGCACGGCATCGGCGCCGGTGTGGCGTCCTTTCGCGCCGCGCTCCATCATCTCTACCGGCAACGCTCCCGCATCGCGCTTTCCGTGGCGCTGCATCTGCTGGGCTGGTTTGCCAGCGGGTTGTGGCTTTGGCTGGTATTCCAGGCCCTGGGAATATCCCTATCGCTTGTCTCCGCCATCGCCATCCAGAGTCTGCTGGAAGGCTTGCGCAGCGCCCTGGTCTTCGTTCCCGCCGCGATCGGCATTCAGGAAGCCGGTTATGCGGCCCTTGTGCCTTTGTTCGGACTGGCGCCCGAAACCGGCCTGGCGATTTCGATCCTGCGCCGCGCCCGCGACATCGCCATCGGGGTGCCGGTTTTGCTGATCTGGCAGCTGGTGGAAGCGCGCCGCGCCCGGCGCTAGAACATTGCGGCCCGGGCGGCCTGACAGTATATGGAATGCAGAGGAATTCGATCATGGCGCTGCCAAAACCCAATGTAACGCTCAAGGCCGGCAATGTCTTTGAGACCATCGTCAGCGGCCTGGTGATCCTGGTCGCGATCCTGTTCGTCTTCTTCATGGTGGCGCGGACCGGAACCGGCCATTTGGGAAGCTATGACCTGCGGCTGCGGCTGGCGGATGCGGGCGGCGTCAAGGTCGGCGGCGATGTGCGGCTTGGCGGCACCAAGATCGGCTCGGTCTTGAGCCTCGACCTGGATCCCAAGGATTACAGCGCGCTGTTGAATGTTCGGGTGCGCGACGATCTTTCCCTGCCGGTGGATTCCACGGCGAGTGTTTCCGGCGCGGTCCTGGGCGAACAGTTTGTCTCCATCAATCCCGGCCGGGCCGAAAAAAAGCTGCAACCCGGCGGCGAGTTGGGCAAGGGCACGCGCTAGCGCAGCGTGCCGCTGGTCAGCCACCGCGCGCAATCAGGTCCCAATTCCGCGATCGCGCGCTTTTCGTAAAGACTGTTTTCCTCCGCGCTCAGCACGTCGCGCCAGCGGCCATTGACACCCTTGTTGATAAAGGTCTGCGCCCCGCCGTCCCAGAAGGCGCCGCCCAGCGGCACGCTGGCGGTGGCGTTCGCCTTCATATAGTCGAAGCTGCAATGGGCGAGGATATCGGCCCATCTGCTTTCGTCGATCTCTACATTCAGGAAAGCGGCGATCCGCCTTATCTCGCCGGGCATGTCCCGTTTGAGATCCTCGAAGTTCAGCAACAGCAGGTTGGGCAGGGCGCGGATTTCCCACCAGGATCGGATATTTTCCCAGAACGGCCAGAAGGGGTGTCCGTCGCGCGCCTGCCAATCGTGGAAATACTGCCGGATGGATTCCGGCGGCCGTTCGATGGGTGGACCGACCCGGCCCGGCGTATCGTTCAGCGCCTCGTACCAGGCCTGGTTGGCGTTGGCATGGTGGTTGTACATGCTCCACACCACATCGCGGCCGTCGCGGCCGATATAGATGTAGCGGGCGCGCGGCGAGAAGACGAGGGCGTCGACCGGCAGATGGGTCTTGAGAACACGCCGGTGGGTCTGCTTCTCGATTTCGGCCAGCTTGATCTCTTTTGGCGGCACCCGCAGGTCCAGCCAGGGCGACATTTCGGCCACCGGCAGGCCCGCCTGACCGTTGAAGATCAGCTGGCTGACGATCTGCTGCACCCAGGTGGTGCCGGATTTGGCGTAAGTCGAGATGATGATGTCGTCATCGCGGAAAGCGAAATCATTCCAGATGGTGGAATCGAAGTGATGACTGTGCATCTCCCTGGTCTTTTTCGGATATGCTCTCATCATTGCCTCGGATTTTCGGTCGCGGGAAGATAGCCACAGGCCCCCGGCAAGTCACCCCATCGCTTCATCCAGCGGATAAATCGGACGCCTGAGTTTTCGATAGGGCAGGCGGGCAAGGTCGGAGGTGCAGGGACCGCGGGTGCTGACGGTGAAGCTGGCCGCGGCGATCTTGTCATAGGCGCGGCGATGGCCGACCGCCGCCTTGATCCCGATCATG
>CBHTTW010000479.1:0-2041 GCA_966096025.1 uncultured Alphaproteobacteria bacterium
GACGCCATTCCGGTGGATTTGAACCAGGCCAAAAGCTTCAAGGCCGGGGCGCAGCCGCTGGAATTGATGATCATCGGCGTCGCCAAGGACATGGCGGCCAAGAACGCCTTCGCCGCCAATCCCGCCAATGAAAGTCCGGAGCCGCTGCTGGCGGTGATCAACAAACCGCGCTGATAAACCGATGAAAAAGGGGCACTCCATGAACCGCCGTCTCGCCGTCCTTGCCGCCTGCCTGCTCGCCAGTTCCGCCTTGGCGCAGACACCCCCTGCTCCCGCCTTCCCGCCGCCGCCCACCGTGCCCAACAATCCGGACTATGCGAACCTGGTGGAAGGAAAGCCGGTCGACAACCGCCAGAACGAGAACAAGGACGACAAGCCGCTCTTCCCCGAACAGACCCGCGCCCCCTATCACAAGACCGCGCCCTATAAGCTGACCGAGATCACCGGCGCGCTGGAAGCGCCCTGGGCCCTGGCCTTCCTGCCCGACGGAAAATTCCTGGTCACCGAAAGACTGCCCGGCAAGCTGCGGGTGATCTCGCCGGACGGCGCCATCGCGCCGCCGGTCACGGGCCTTGAGGCGCTCAATACCGGCTGGGCCCAGACCGGATTGTTCGATCTGGCGCTGGACCCCAAATTCAACACCAATCACCGCATCTTCTTCACCTTCTTCGGTTTCGACCGCGGCGAGATCAGCGGCATCCGCGTGGCGCGCGCCACCTTCAACCAGGCCGCCAACAGCCTTTCCGACGTGAAGGTGATTTTCCAGGCCCGGCCGCAAACCCCCAATGACAGCCGCACCGGCGTGGGCTCGCGCAGCGGCGGCCGCATGGCCATCGGCAAGGACGGCTTCCTCTACATCACCATCGGCGACCGCGACACCGGCGGCCAGCGCGCCTGGCGGGTGGCCCAGACCCTGGACACCCATCTGGGCAAGATCCTGCGCATCACCCAGGACGGCAAACCGGCGCCGGGCAATCCCTATATCGGCCAGGCCGATGCGCTTCCCGAAATCTGGGCCAGAGGCGGGCGCAGCCAGGAAGGCCTCGCCTTCGACAATGACGGCAATCTTTGGGAGACCGAGCACGGCCCGCGCGGCGGCGACGAGCTCAATCTGGTGAAAAAGGGCGCCAATTACGGCTGGCCCATTTCCAGCCACGGCATCGACTATCCCGGCCCGCCCATCGGCGACGGCGATGTCGCCCTGACCGGTATCGAACAGCCGGTCTATTACTGGTCGCCGTCCATGGGCGTCTCGCAGGTCGCCTTCTACAAGGGCAACCTGTTCCCGGAATGGAAGAACAGCGTCTTCGTCTCCACCCTGCGCGGCAATGCGCTGGAACGCATGACCATGGCGAACGGCAAGGTGGTGAATGAGGAACCGCTGTTGACCGAAGTGAAGATGCGGCTGCGCGATGTGCGGGTGGGTCCCGATGGCGCGGTCTATGTGCTGAGCGACAGCGGCGGCGGCGCGGTCACCAACAACACCCCGGCCACCTCCAAGCTGCTGAAGCTCACGCCGCGTTAGGTTTGCCATGGCCGAAGCACAGAAACAGTGCGGCGACTGTTCGCTCTGTTGCAAAGTCCTGCGCATCCCCGAATTGGAAAAACCCAAGGATCATTGGTGCCCCAATTTCGCGGCCGGCACCGGCTGCAACATCTATCCGGATCGCCCGCCCTCCTGCCGCAGTTTCCGCTGCCGTTGGCTGACCGACGAGACGATGGGGCCGGAATGGAAACCCAGTGTCAGCAAGCTGGTGCTGGATAACAAGCCGCATCTGCTGGCGGTGCATGCCGATCCCGCCGTCAGCAAGCCCTGGCGCAGGGAGCCCTATGGCAGCACCCTCAGGCGCCTGGCGGCCCAGGGACTGACGCTTGGCACCATCGTGATGGTGATGGAGCACCGGCGCTCGGTCGTCATCCTGCCCGACCGTGAGGTCGATATGGGCATCCTGGATGTGAATGACCGGATCGCGCTGGAACGCGTCCAGACGCCGTCAGGCCAGTACTGGCGGCCGCGCGTCATGAGTGCCGGCGAGACGGG
>CBHTTW010000480.1:0-2028 GCA_966096025.1 uncultured Alphaproteobacteria bacterium
GCTGGAGCGCGGCAAGCCGGGACTGAAGCTGGTTGAGCTGGCGCCGGGTGTGACACTGGAAGAAGTAACCGCGAAAACCGAAGCAAAATTCATCTCCGCGCTCTAGTCGATGACCGCCCGCATGAAAAGCCGCCTCTGGCGGCATCATCTGCCTTTGGCCCTGTTGTCGGCGGCGGCCTGCGGCATTCTGTATGTCACCCGCCCCTATCCCGATGTGATCACCCGGCTGAGCTTTGCCACCGCCTGGCCTGCTTTGGCGCTTCTGGCCGCGACCCTGATCATCGGGCCGTGGCGGACCTTGCAAGGCAAGGCGCCGATCCTGTCGCAGGATCTGCGCCGTGATATCGGCATCTGGGGCGGCGCGCTGGGTGTGCTGCATGCGGTGATCGGCAATTGCGAGCATCGGCGCGGCCGCCCCTGGCTCTATTACGTCTATGAAAAAATGGACGAGCATTTGGTGCCGCTGCGCCATGACATATTCGGCCTGTCCAACTTCTCCGGACTGTTTGCGGCCCTGATCCTGCTGTTGCTGCTGGCGACCTCCAACGACGCCTCCTTGCGCAAATATGGCGGGGCGGGATGGAAAAGCCTGCAACGCTGGAACTATGCCTGTTTCGGCCTTACCGCGCTTCACACCTTCGGCTATCTGATCGGCATCCAAAGTGTGAAATGGGCATGGATCGCCACGGCGAGTCTCTGCATCTTGCTTACCGCCGCGCTCCAGTATCTGGGCTGGCGGCGCCGGGGCTGATCCCATCGGGCCGTGAACAGGCCACCATTTCCAACAGAGCGGTTTTTGCCGGTGCCGCGGCACGCACCGGCGGCAGGACGACGCCGGCTTCGCTGAGCGCATCCGCCAGCCGGTTTGCCGCCAGGCGGACATCGTCCTGATATTCACGCCGCGCCAGCCAGGGCAGATGCGCCCATAGCAGCACGCCATCTCCGTTTTGCGCCGCCGCGATCAGGCGCAGCATGCGTTCTTCATCCGCCGTCAGTCCCGCGCAATGAGGCTGGCCCACCGCCAGGATGCGGCGGCTGGCCTGGCCCAGCACCAGCAGAAAATTGGCAAAGGCCGACAACAGCGCTTCGGCCTGCGGTCCGGCAAAGCGGCCATATTCCCGGGTCAGGACCGGGCAATCGTCATGACCGACCACCAGCTTGCGCCAGGTCCAGACCAGAAGATGGCCGGCACAGAGCTGGCCATCATATTGAAATTCCGCGTATTTCCGCTGCTTCGGCATGACCGGGCTCCCAAGGATGCCCGGTCATCTTATTTGCGATTCATTCTCAATTGCAATACCGAGCAGATGGCTATTTCGGCACGCCCCCGACCGTGGCGGAGCCCGTGCCGCTGCATCCGGCCGCGCCATAACGGATGAATTTCTGGATGCGTTTTCCGGTGTCCACTTCGGCCGTGTAGATATTGCCTTTGCTGTCCAGGCTCACCTGATGCAGCCAGTGGAATTGACCGGCGTCGCGGCCCGAACGGCCCAGCCGCCCCAGCTCCTGCAGATTGCTGCGGTTGAGCACATAGATGGTCATGTTGGAATTGTCGCCGACATAAAGGCAGCTCTGCGCCTTGTCCTTGGAGAAATTCAGCGACACCGACGTGCCCGGCATGGCGGGAAGGGTTTCGGTATTGGCGCTGATCGCCTGCTCGGCGACAAAGCCGCATTTGCCGACAACACCTTCAGGATTGCTGCAGGGCTTTCCCAAGGACGCGTCCGCGCTGTCGAACACCTGGATGCGGTCATTGCCCCGGTCGCAGACATAAATCTTGCCGTCGTCGGCGATCTTCACGCAATGCACCGGATTGCGGAAGAAGGCCGGCTTCTTCACACCCTTGAGCCGGTCGGTGACCCAGCGCCCGCCCGCGGCGGCGGCGGCATCATCCACCGGATTGGAACCATAGGCGCCGAAATGGCCGATATATTTTCCGGTATCGGCATCGACCACCAGGACGCGGCGATTACCATAGCCGTCGGCGACATAAAGCCGGTTGGTCTTGGGATCGACCACCATGTCGGC
>CBHTTW010000481.1:0-2011 GCA_966096025.1 uncultured Alphaproteobacteria bacterium
GGCAATGGCGCGCGGGTGGCGCTGATCACCACCAAGGGCTTCCGCGATGTGCTGGAAATCGCACGGCTCAGGATGCCGCAGCTTTACAATATGGATTGGGACAAGCCAAAGCCGCTGGTGCCGCGCCGTTTGCGCTTTGAAATCGAGGAACGCATGGCTGGCGACGGCACGATCGTCCAGCCGCTGGATCCCGCCAGCGTGATCGCCGCCTTGGACAAGATGCGCGGCCAGGAGGTGGACTCGGTGGCGATCTGTCTGCTGCACGCCTATGCCAATTCCGCCCATGAGCGCGCGGTGATGGATTTGGTGCGCCAGCATGCGCCGCATCTGTCGATTTCCGCCTCCCATCAGGTGCTTCCGGAAATCCGCGAATATGAACGCACCAGTACCACGGTGGTGAATGCTTTCGTGAAGCCGGTGGTGGACCGCTATCTCGCCTCGGTGGAAGAGGGGGTGAAGAGGATCGGCATCGGCGCGCCCCTGATGGTGATGCAGTCCTCGGGCGGCATCGCCAAGGCCGATACCGCGCGGCAGTTTCCCGCCTATTGCGTGGAGTCCGGACCGGCAGCCGGCGCCATCGGCGCCGCGGCGCTGGGCGAGTTGCTGGGCGAGAAGAACATCATCGCCTTCGATATGGGCGGCACCACCGCCAAGGCCTGTTTGATCGAGGACAATGAACCGCGCCTGACCGACGAGATGGAGGTGGGGGCGGGCATCAATGCCGGACAGCGATTGCTGGGCGGCGGCGGTTATCTGGTCCGGTCCCCAACCATCGATCTGGCGGAAATCGGCGCGGGCGGCGGCAGTATCGCCTGGATCGATCAGGGCGGAGCGCTGCGGGTGGGTCCGCAAAGCGCCGGTGCCGCGCCGGGGCCGGCCTGCTATCAGCGCGGCGGCACGCTTCCCACCGTGACGGATGCCAATGTGGTGCTGGGCTTCCTCAATCCCGCGCATCTGCTGGACGGCGACATGCCGATCAGCCTGAAGGCGGCGGAAGACGCCATCCGTGCCCATATCGCCGAGCCCTTGGGCCTTGCGGTGCATGAAGCGGCCTGGGGTATTCATGCTGTGGCCGATGCCGCCATGACCCGCGCCATTCAGGCGGTTTCCAGCGAGATCGGCCGCTCGCCCGGCGACTTTGCCATGGTCGCCTTTGGCGGCAATGGCGCGGTGCATGGCGCCACCCTGGCGGCGCATGCCGGAATTTCCGACATCATCATTCCCCCGGCCTCGGGGGTTTTCAGCGCCTTGGGCCTGTTGTTCGCGCGAATTCAGCACAGGCTGGTGTCGGTCTATTGGCGCGATGTCGAAAAAATCGATTACCCGTTGCTCAATGCCCGCATCGAAACACTATATGGCCAGGCCGCTGAAATGATGGCGGCGGAGGGGCTCAGCCTGGAACGCAGCGAGCTCAGCCTGGCACTGGACATGCGCTATGCCGGCCAGAGTTCGGAATTGGGGATTGGCGTCAGCCAGTCCATGCTTTCACCGCTCATTCTTGCCGAGGTTGTCGAGCAGTTCCATCTCGAGCATGAACGCTCCTACGGTTATTCGAGCCGCACCGAACGGGTGCAACTGGTCAACCTGCGCCTGCGGGCGCGGGGCGTGGACCGGCAAGACCATCTGCCGGCGCCCAGGGCTGTGCGCACAAGCGGCGCAAAGGCGGCGGCCACGGAAAGGCAGGTCTTTTTTGGGCCGGAGCGCGGCTGGGTCAAGGCCGCCGTTCTGCGCCGCAGCGATCTGACGGCCAAGCCGGTGAAGGGGCCGTTGATCGTGGAAGAATATGACACCACCATCATTGTGCCGCCGGATGGCGAAATTCACGCCGTTTCCGATACCGTCCGCATTCGCCTGAATGGAACAGACCATGCGCAATGATGCGATCCGCCTGGAGCTGATGAAGAACGCTTTCGCCGCCATCGCCGATGAAATGGCGGCAACGGTGGTGCGCACGGCGCGTTCCTCGGTGATCAAGGAGGCGATGGATTTTTCCACCGGCCTGCTCGACCTC
>CBHTTW010000482.1:0-2003 GCA_966096025.1 uncultured Alphaproteobacteria bacterium
CCAGCCTTTGTGGAGCGGGGAGCAGGATATCAGCGGCAAGACGCTCTTCGCCTATATCGAGCAAGGATTGGGCGATACGATTCAATATTACCGTTATGTCGGCTATGCCCAGGCCCGCGGCGCCAGGGTCATTCTTTCCGTACCCGGTCACTTGATCGCGCTGCTCGGCAGTGCCGTGCCGCAGGTCGAGCTGATCGGCTGGGGCCAGGTGCCGCCGGCTTTCGATTATCATATTCCCCTGGCCAGCATTCCCCTGGCGGTTGGCATGCGGGTCGAGACCATTCCCGTCGCTGATCGCTATATTTTTGCCGAGCCCGAACGCGTGACGCGCTGGAAGGAAAGGCTGGGCGATCACGGGTTTCGCATCGGCATCGCCTGGCAGGGCAACCAGCTGATCCTGGGCTCGGAAGGCAAGGCCTATACGGTGTCGGCGCTGGAAGGCATTTCCCGTCTTCCCGGTGTGCGGCTGATCGGCCTGCAGAAAAACGCGGGATCGGAACAGCTGGCCCAGCTTCCACCCGGCATGACGGTGGAACGTTATGAATTCGATGACGGCCCCGACGCATTTCTCGACACCGCCGCCATCATGAAAAATTGCGACCTGGTGATCACCGCCGATAGCGCCCCGGCGCATCTGGCGGGCGCGCTGGGCGTGCCGGCCTGGGTTGCGCTCAAATATGTGCCGGACTGGCGCTGGTTCCTGGGCCGCGCCGACAGCCCCTGGTATCCGTCCCTGCGGCTGTTCCGTCAGGCCGCGCCCAACGACTGGGCGAGTGTGTTCGCCGCCATGGAGACGGCGTTGGGCCCGCTTATTTCTGCTCGGCGTAGGTCTTGACCACCTCGGTGAGGAAATCGCGGCCTTCATAAAGTGAGCGCACCCGGACGCGCTCGTTGAGGCCGTGTATTCCGCCGCCGTCGGGATCGCCGAATATGCCGCTAAGGCCATAAGTGGGGATGCCCACCGGGTTGAGGAAGGCCGCATCGGTGCCGCCGGCTAGCATGATGGGCGCCACCGGCACACCCGGCCAGATCTTGGCCGCGGCCGCCTTGACCGGGTCCATCACAGAAGCGGTCAGGGGCGGCGGGCTGAGCGGCACGTCACTGCGCTTTTCCAGGGTCGTGACCTTTATCTGCGGATCGCCCACCAATTCCTGCAGCTTGGCGCGCACCTGTTCGACACCGGTGCCGGGGAAGATGCGGCAATTGATATTGGCGTTGGCGCGCTGGGGCAGTGCGTTGTTGGCATGGCCCGCATTCAGCAAGGTGGGAATGCAGGTGGTATGCAGGATGGCATTGTGCCCCGGATCGGTGGCGATCACGGCCGCCGCCTCGGCATCCTTGGGGTTCTTGGCGAAGGCGCTCATGGCTGCCCCCATCTTGCCTCCGGTCTGCGGCCCCATGGCGGCAAAGAACTGGCGTGTGGCGTCATTGGATTCGATGGGAAACTTGTAGGCGCTGATCCTGGTCAGTCCGAGCGCCAGGCGATAGATGGCATTGTCGGGGGTGGGGCGCGAAGAATGGCCGCCGATATTGGTGACCTCCAATTTGTAGTTCTGGGGAAATTTCTCGCCCACCTGGATATTGAGCAAAAGCCGCTTGCCGTTGGCATCCAGCCGGCCGCCCGCGCCTTCGTTCAAGGCGATGCCGGCATCGATCAATTGGCGTTCATGGGCGGCGAGATAGCCCGCGCCGTTGAAGGCATAGGAAGTTTCCTCGCCGCAGGTCAGCGCCAGCTTGATGCTGCGCCGGGGTTTGAAATTCTCCTGTTTGAAGCGGATCATCATGTCGATCCAGATGGCGGCCTGGCCCTTCATGTCGGACGTGCCGCGGCCGTAGAAATAGCCGCCTTCCTCGATCAGCTTGAAGGGATCGCGGGTCCAGTCCTCGCGCTTGGCCTCCACCACATCGATATGGGCGAGGAGCAGGACCGCCTTGGCTTGTGCATCGCTGCCATGCAGGACCGCCACCAGCCCGCCATCCTTGGGATGTTCCTTGACGCTGAA
>CBHTTW010000483.1:0-2001 GCA_966096025.1 uncultured Alphaproteobacteria bacterium
CTGCGACTGGCCGTCCCGGCGCAGCAGCACGCAGAAATTGTCGAACCAGGTGATGTTGCCTTGAAGCTTGACGCCGTTGATCAGGAAGATGGTGACGGCGGATTTGCTTTTGCGGACCGCATTTAAAAACGTGTCCTGAAGGTTCTGTTGTTTATCGCTCATGGGTTCGCCCATTGTTTCAGCCGCGCGGGGGTCACGCGACACCTTGGAACCATTCTAGCGCAATGCTGCAATTGCGAAAGGGCTAAATTTGCCGGAATTTCCGGGAATCAGCGATTTTTTGGCGCCGAGCGCGCGATGTAGAGCTCGCGAATACGCTGAGTGAGCGGTCCGGGTGCACCGCTGCCGATCTTTTGATCATCAATTGTTACGACCGGCACCGCCGCGCCCGTGGCCGAAGACAGAAAGGCTTCGCGCGCCTTGAGCGCTTCGGCGACGGTGAATTTGCGCTCCACCACTTTCATCTGCGTTTCGTGTGCCGCTTGCAGCATGATCTGGCGCGTCACCCCGGGCAGGATGGCATTGGAAAGATCGCGGGTGATCAAGGTGCCGCTGTCATCGACGATCCAGGCGGTGGTGGAGGAGCCTTCGGTGACATAGCCCTCCTCGTCCACCAGCCAGGCTTCGAAGGCGCCGGCTTTTTTCGCCGCCTGCTTGGCCAGAAGATTGGGCAGAAGCTGCACCGTCTTGATGTCGCGCCGTCCCCAGCGGATGTCGGGCTGGGTGGATACCGCGATGCCCTTTTCCAGGCGCTTTGCGAAACCGGCCTTGTCCTGGCCGCGCATGGTCATGATCAAGGTCGGGCGCGGGCCGTCGGCGGGCGGGACATGGTCGCGCTTGGCGGCGCCGCGCGTCACTTGCAGATAGAGAAAACAATCGGCCATGCGGTTCTTCGCGATCATCTCACGGATCACCAGCTTCAGCGCGGCGCGGCCCATCGGCATCGCCATGCCCAATTCGCGCAAGGAACGCTCCATGCGGTCCAGATGCGGCTCTTCGTCGGTCGGCACACCGTCCAGGATGTTGAAGACTTCGTAGATGCTGTCGCCGAATTGCAGGCCGCGATCCTCGATATGCACCCCGGCCGCCGCAAACGGCAGATAGCGGCCGTTGACATAGGCGACGCGCCCGGCGGGAGCACGGCTGGCGGACCATTTTTTCATTGCGTGCCGATCAGTTCGGGAAGGCTTGTGCCGATCCCACACCAAGCGATTTGAGCTTGCGATGCAGGGCCGACCGCTCCATGCCGATAAAGGCGGCGGTGCGGGAGATGTTGCCGCCGAAGCGGTTGATCTGGGCCATCAGGTAATCGCGCTCGAAGATTTCCCGCGCCTCGCGCAGCGGCAGCGAGATCACCAGGTCGCCGCCCTTGGTGCCGCCCATGCCGGCGCCCAGATCGGTGGGCAGAAGGTCGGCGGTGACCGCCTCGGTGATGTCGTCGCTGGCCAGGATCAGCAGCCGCTCCACGATATTGCGCAGCTGGCGGACATTGCCCGGCCAACCATGGGTTTGCAGGATCGCCATGGCGTCGTCGCCGATGGTGCGCATCGGCAAGCCGCCCGCCGCCGACAGCCGCTTCATGAAATGGGTGACCAGCACCGGGATATCGTCGCGGCGCTCGGCCAGCGACGGCACCCGCACCGGCACCACATTCAGGCGATGATAAAGATCTTCGCGGAAGCGTCCGGCCTCGGTCTCGGCGCGCAGGTCGCGGGTGGTGGAACAGATCACGCGCGCATCCACCTGGACGCGGGTCTGGCCGCCGACCCGGGTGAAGGTCTGGTCGATCAGGACCCGCAGGATCTTGCCTTGGGTCTCCAGCGGCATGTCGGCGACTTCGTCCAGATACAAAGTGCCGTTATGGGCCAGTTCGAACAGGCCGGATTTGCGCGGACCGTCCTCGACGCCGAACAGTTCGGCTTCCAGCCGGTCCGGCTCCATGGTGGCGCAATTGATGGCGACAAAGGCATTGCCGGCGCGGCGCGAACGGGCATGGATCAG
>CBHTTW010000484.1:0-1947 GCA_966096025.1 uncultured Alphaproteobacteria bacterium
AGCTGAGACGGCCGGTATTTCCGAAGGCAAATCCGGCGTCATAGATCACATCGTCGACCTTCCACCCCAAAGGCGTATTCACCAGCAGGACGGTGTCGCTCCAGTTGGCCGGTTTGGACGCCCTGCCCCCTTGGGAGGCCGTCGGCGTGTAAGTCAGCGCCACCGGACAGCGCGCGCTTTTGCCGTCGCCTTGGCAAGAACCGATCTTCCAGGCGGTGGCGCCTTCAAACAGGGACGAAAAAATATCGCCCTCCAACATGGGCGGCACGGCATTTTTTACTTTGGCGTTCAAGCGCGCCTGCGCCGTTGCCGCCGCAACAAGCTGTTTGTTGAGGCGCGGCGACAGGACCGGCGCATACCGCACCCGCTCGGTCGCATCCGGGATGCCGCCGCCATGCCCGTGCAGACCGGCATAAACGGCATAGAAGGCCTCAAGGGCAGAGGCCGGTTCGCCGGCCGGCTGGGCGCTGAGTCCGGCTGGAATAAGCAGAAAGACCGCAATCAGAAACTGTTTCATCACCGCGACTTGAGAGAGTCCCTGATCTCGCGCAGCAAAAGCACGTCTTCCGGTGGCGCGGCCGGTGTTTCGGGCGCGGGGGGCGGCGCCAGCAATTTGTTCAGCTGCCGCAGCAACAGGAACAGCATGAAGGTCACGATCAGGAAGCTGATACAGGCATTTATGAAGAGACCGTAATTGATGGTGACCGCCTTGGCGGCCTTGGCGGCGGCCAGGGTCTCGAGACTGGGGTCACCCTTGATCACCAGGAAGAAGTTGGAGAAATCCACCCCGCCCAGCGCCAGGCCGATTGGCGGCATAATCACATCATTGACCAGTGAATTGACGATGCCGGTAAAGGACGCGCCGATGATCACACCGATGGCAAGGTCCACGACGCTGCCGCGCATGGCGAATTTTTTGAATTCGGCAAAGATGGACATCGCGGTCCTCCCCGTTTGTTGGACGGTCAGGCTAATCCAGCTGCCGCGGCGCCGCCAGATAGGCAATCGCAAGCCCCAGGCCGGCAAGAATGCCCAGATCGTTGGCGAGGAAATCGCCCCATTCGGCGTCGCGCCCCAGCAAGGCTTGCAGGATTTCCATCCCCCCGCCCAGCGCGACCAAACCCAGAAACAACCAGACCAACGAGCGTTTGAGCCCCCAGGCCAGGGTCGAAAGCAGCGCAAGCCCGAAATAGGCGATGAAATGATCCAGCTTGTCCCACATCAGGGGGCCCGCCAGCTCGGGCGGATGCGGCGTCAACTCGCCCCAGACCACCACCGCCAGCGCCGGCCAGAACAGCCACGCGCCGGCGCGCCGGATCCAGGGCAGAAAAATTCCGTGAAAAAACATGCGACCCGGCAATAGCCGAATGGGGCCGCTTAGGCCAGCTTGGCGCCCGCCATGGCGCAGGCAGGAAGCGACAGGCGGAAGCTAAGACCCAGATGGGTGGACTGGATTTGGAGCTCGCCGCCGACTTCGGCGGCCAGGCTGTGCATCACCTTAAAGCCCAAGCCATGATTTTTTCCGGGATCAAAACCTTCGGGCAGGCCAACGCCGTCATCACCGATGGTCAAGACCAGCCGCCCATCGCTGCTGACATTGCAATCCACCGTCATCGCCAGCGCCACGCCGGATGGATGGGCATACTTCATGGCGTTGATGAAGATCTCGCACAGGATCAGCGCGATCGGCTGCACCTGGCGCATCAGCACCATACAGTCGCCGCCGCTATGGGTGACGCGCACTTGCTGTTCGCTTGAGGACAGCGCCGCCACCAGGGTATCGGAAATATCGCGCAGATGGGGCTTGAGACTGATGATGCCATCGACACTGGCCTGAGACAGGCTGCGATGGAGTTGACCGATGGCAGTGATGCGTGCCGCCACGCCATCCAGCAGATGGCGGACTTCCGCATTGCTGTAGGGCTCGGCCCTTTTCTTCACCGAGAC
>CBHTTW010000485.1:0-1938 GCA_966096025.1 uncultured Alphaproteobacteria bacterium
ACCAGCCCGACGATGGCGTAGGTGCCGTAAGCCTTCCAAAGTTTCTCAAGCCGCTCGCGCCGAACGTCTTCCTCGACTTCGCGGAAAATATCACTCACAGGCCAAGTTCCTTTTTGCGCCCCTGGGGGCGGGGCTTTGGGAAGCCTTTGACAGGGCGTGTTAATTAGCCCGCGCGGTGGCCGCGCGCAATGCGCCTTGACGTAACAATGGGGCCTTAAACGGCTCTTTTACTGGGCTTTTTTCATGGGGTAGACATTTTCCTCCCCCGGGAAGCGCCGTTCGCGGACATCCTTGGCATAGGCCTGGACCGCCGCCTCGATCGCCGGGCCCAACTGGGCATATTGGCGCACGAATTTGGGCGGGTTGGGATTGAGGCCCAGCATGTCCTCCATCACCAGCACCTGGCCGTCACAGGCCGGGCTGGCGCCGATGCCGATGGTGGGGATGGCGATCTCCCGGGTGATCTTGGCGGCCAAGGGTTCGGCCATGCCTTCCAGCACCACCGCGAAAGCGCCGGCATCCGACACCGAATTGGCGTCGGCCAAAATTTCCGGCCACTCCGCTTCGGTGCGTCCGGTGGTGCGGAAGCCGCCCTTCACATGCACCATTTGCGGCGTCAATCCGATATGGCCCATCACCGGAATGCCGCGCTGGGTGAGATAGGAAATGGTTTGCGCCATGCGCGTGCCGCCTTCCAATTTGATCGCGGTGGCGCCGGTTTCCTGGATCACGCGGGCGGCGTTGCGGAAGGCGATGGCGGGGCTTTCTTCATAACTGCCGAACGGCATGTCGACGGTGACCAGCGCGCGCTTGGAACCGCGCATCACCGCCTTGGCATGGGTGATCATCATATCGAGCGTGACGCCCAAGGTGGTTTCCAACCCATGCATCACCATGCCCAGACTGTCGCCTACCAGCATCAGGTCGACATGATTGTCGAGCAGCCGCGCGGTATGGGCGTGATAGCAGGTGAGGCAGACGATCGGGTCGGCGCCCTTATGGGCGCGGATCTCGGGAACCGTGATGCGCTTAAGCTGGGTCTGGACGGACATGCGGGCCTCCGAGGCCGAAGAAGCATCCGCAACATACCCCAGGAGGGCCGCAAAAATAATCTGGGCTGCCCCGCTTGACGGGCGGGTCTCTTTCTCAAATACTTAAGCAAATGCTTAAGTATGAACTCGACCGAACCTTCGCTGCCTTGGCCGATCCTACCCGCCGCGCCCTGGTGGAGCGGCTGGTTCAAGCCCCCGCCACGGTCAGCGAGCTGGCCCAGCCGCTTCCCATGTCGCTGCCGGCCGTCATGCTGCATCTCAAGGTGCTGGAAGACTCCGGACTGGTGACCAGCCAGAAGGTGGGGCGGGTCAGGACCTGCCGCATCGATCCCAAAATGCTCAGCCAGGCGGAACAGTGGGTCAGCGAGCGGCGCCAAATGTGGGAGCGCAGCCTGGACCGGCTGGGCGCGTTCCTCGAGCAAAGCCAAGAGCAAGCCTGAATTCCCGCAAAAGGAAAATGCCATGTCCCGTTCCGTCGTCCATGCCAGTTTCACCATCACACGCCAGTGGAAGGCCTCGCCGATGCGGGTTTTCCAGGCCTTTGCCGACCAGCAGAAAAAAGACCTCTGGTTCGGCGGCGGTGGGGAATGGACGCCGGTCGGCCGCAGTTTCGACTTTCGCGAGGGCGGCAAGGAACATGCGGCGGGACGCTGGAAGACCGGTATCGTCTCCAAGTTCGACTGCATCTATCTCGATATTGTCGAGCCCAAGGATGGCGGCGAAGGGCGCATTATCTACAGCTATGTGATGCATCTGGATGACCGGAAAATCTCGGTGTCCCAGGCCGCCATCGAGATTAAGCCCGAAAATGGCGGAACCAAATTCACCCTCACCGAATATGGCGATTATCTCGACGGCTATGACGATGCCGGCAGCCGCGAGCATG
>CBHTTW010000486.1:0-1929 GCA_966096025.1 uncultured Alphaproteobacteria bacterium
CCACCGCCCATCGCGTGGCGGAGGGCTGGACCTATGGCTTTGCCGAACTGGAGCCCGATGGCTACCGGAAGATCGCGGCGGCGAAGCGCGTCAGCAATCCCGGCTGCTGGCCGACCGGTTTTTTGGCCCTCGTGCGGCCCTTGGTGCGCGCCGGACTGCTGCCCGCCGATTTTCCGCTCACCGTCAATGGCGTCACCGGCTATTCCGGCGGCGGCAAAAGCATGATCGCGGAGTTCGAGGACAAGACGAACGAAGCCTATGTCGAGACCGTATCGCGTCTCTATGGCCTCAATCTGGCGCACAAGCATATTCCCGAAATGCAGCAACATGCCGGGCTGAGCCATCCGCCTTTGTTCCAGCCCATGGTGGGTCGTTTCTATCGCGGCATGCTGGTGGAAGTGCCGCTGCAGTTATGGGCGCTTCCGGCCAAGCCGACAGCGCGCGATCTTCACGCAGCCTTGGTCAAGGCCTATCCCGAGCGGCCGCTGGTCAAGGTGGCGTCGCTCGAGGATGCGGCGGCGGTCAAAACCCTGGATGCCGAAATCCTGGCGAGCAGCAACGGCCTGACGCTCTATGTCTTCGCCAATGACAAGACCCGGCAGGCCCGGCTGGTGGCGGCTTTCGACAATCTGGGCAAGGGTGCCGGCGGTGCTGCGGTGCAGAACCTGAATATCATGTTGGGTTTCCCCGAAACCACCGGGCTCTAGACGCTCACCCTTCGACAAGCTCAGGACGAGGATACCGCCCAGCTCCTCATGCTGAGCCCGTCGAAGCATGGGGAATTTCCGTGTTACAACCGGCCATGGGCGGCAAGGGAATCCTGCTGGCAGTGGTGATCGGTCTGGCGTTGTTCGCCGGAGCGGTTTTTTATGCGGTGGACGAAGCGCCCAAACCGCAAGGTTTTTCCGGTCTGCAATTTGCGCCGCTCAGTCCGGCGGCATCGGCGCGCACGCCGCTCGTGATGCGCGGCGGCGCGGAGGTGGCGGCGGTGATGCCGGACAGTCCCGCCGGCAAGGCAGGTGTGGAGCCAGGTGAGGTGGTCGCCGCGATCGATGGGATAAAAATCACCTCCGCCCGCCAGGCCGCGGAGCTTGTGCGCGCCGGAAAACCCGGCGCGCGCATCACACTGACGCTCTATGACATTACCCAGGGCGAGGTGCATCCCAAGACGGTCGCGCTGGTGTTCGATGCGGCGCCTCCGGTGGGAAAGAAATTTTCCGTCGATCCGCCGCGCACCTTGGCCAAACCGCCGCGCCCGTTGCCAGTGACCGCCGCCAATGCCGCCTGGTCCAAACGCATTCTGCGCGGCGCCACCATCAAGCCCTTGGCGCTGAGCGGATTGGGGGCCGGGCAGTGCAACGCCTTCGCGCCGCAAGGCTGGCGGGTGGCGGCGCATGAACCCGACAATTCCGTGTTCCATGTCATGGCGGATGAAGGTTTCGCGCATGCGCTTTACAAATCGGGCGATTTGAACGGCGCGGCGCCGGAAGTTTTTGTCCGGGATTTCCTGCAGGCCACCTTCCATTCTCCGGCCGTACTCACACCGCCGCAGGAACGCCCCTTCGGCTTTGTGGCCCAGGACTTCGGAAACCGAAAAGGCGCGGCGGGCTTTGTGATTTATCGCGTCAGGGATGGACGGATCGCGCTTTGGGCGGCGGCGGTGCCGGGCGGCGACGCGGGTTGGGCCAAACCGCTGGCGGGATCGGCGGCGCTGTCGATGCGCTGCGCCTCGCCTGGCGCCCCCGCGCCCGTGCCGCGCGATCCAAAATTGCTCGCCACCCGCATTTCACTCGGCTGCATCAAGGGCCAATGCAGTGAAACCGATTTTGCCGCGACCTATATGACGGTGCTGCGGCTGGGCTATGTCCACAATCTCAAGGGCGACATGTTCCTGGTGCGCCCCAGCCGCGACTTCTGGCAAAGCGGCGC
>CBHTTW010000487.1:0-1920 GCA_966096025.1 uncultured Alphaproteobacteria bacterium
GCGGGCCCGGCCATCCCCGCGAATATGCGACTTTCCAGACCAAATATGCGGTCTATGTGAAACAGAAGCGGGTGATCGACACCGCTTTCTTCATCCGCCATTCCACGGGATTGACCGCCGACATCTTCAAACTGGACCGGCGCGGTTATCTCAAGACGGGTTATTTTGCCGATGTGCTGGTGTTTGACCCGAACCGCTATGCGCCCAAGGCCGATTACGTGCATCCCGCGGTTTTGTCGGAAGGCGTGCAGAGTCTGTTCGTCAACGGTGTTGCCGCCGTCGATAATGCCAAGGCCACCGGCGCGACGTCGGGGCGCCCATTGCCGCATACACCGACGCCGGGGACCTGCCGCTAAACGGGCTTGTTGCGCCGCAACAGGAAGATGAGAGCGCTAAACCAAAGGGTGCTTGCCGTGGCCCCGCACCCCACTTAGGTTCGCGCCAATCAAAATCGCCTTAACCGGCATATCAGGGGAGTTTCATATGGATAGACGGAATTTTTTTGGCGCCGCCATGGCGAGCACCACGGCGCTGCTGACGGCCAAGGAAGCCAGCGCCCAGGCGCGGGTGGAGCAGGCCGGTCGTGGCATGAAGTCCCCGATCATCAGTGACATCAATGTCATCCAGTGCTCGCCGCAGGGCGTGCGCCTGGTGATCGTCAAGGTCACCACCGACCAGGCCGGCCTGTACGGCTATGGCTGCGCCACCTTCACCCAGCGCGCCGACCTGATCCCGATCGCGGTCGAGAAGTATTTGAAGCCGCTGCTGGTGGGCAAACCCGCCGACCGCATCGAGGACACGTGGCAGATGGCCTACAATTCCTCTTACTGGCGCAACAGCGGCGTCCTGAACAACGCCATCAGCGGCGTCGACCAGGCGCTGTGGGATATCAAGGGTCGCCAGGCCGGCTTGCCGGTCTATCAGCTCTTGGGCGGCAAGGCCCGTCTGGCCGCCGACTGCTACGCCCATGCCTCGGGCAGTGAAATCAGCGAAGTGATCGACCAGGCCAAGACGCATATCGCCAACGGCTTCCGCCATGTCCGCGTCCAGGTTGGTGTGCCCGGCATGGCCGGCTATGGCGCCGGCCCCAGCAAGGCCAATCGCATTCCCGCGCTGCATGACGCGCCGGTGTTTGAGCGCGAAGGCTATATCCGCCGCGCCCTGGCGCTGTTTGAAGCCTGCCGCAAGGAACTCGGCATGGAGATCGAGCTGCTGCACGACGCCCATGAGCGCATCACCCCCACCCAGGCGGTGAAGTTCTGCAAGGATGTCGAGAAATTCCGCCTCTTCTTCCTGGAAGACCCGGTCTCGCCTGAAGACATTGCCTGGTTCCGCAACATCCGCGCCCAGTGCGCTACGCCGCTGTCGATGGGCGAGCTGTTCAACTCGCCGCACGAGGTCGTGCCGCTGATCGCCGAACGCCTGATCGATTACATGCGCATGCATGTGTCGCAGATGGGCGGCATCACGCCGTGCCGCAAATATGCGGCGATGGGCGAGATCTTCAATGTCCGCACCGCCTGGCACGGCCCCGCCGACACCTCGCCGGTGGGCCATGCCGCCAACCTGGCGCTGGATTTGACCTGCACCAATTTCGGCATCCAGGAAAACGCCTTCTTCAACGATGCGGCACACGAGATCTTCTCGGGCCTGCCGGTGACCAAGGGCGGATACATGTACGCCAACGAGGCGCCGGGCTGGGGCATTGAGATCAATGACAAGGCGGTCGCGAAGTATCCCTGGAACCGCAACAGTCCGCTGAATGGCGGCTGGGGTGAAGTCCGCCTGCCGGATGGTCAGATCATCAAGCAGTAGAGTTTTCCGCGCCTTGCCCGCGCACGCGGGCAAGGCGGCCCCGGCTCCCGCGGCGAACATCCCTGTCGCGCGCCCCGCGGCGCCCCAGCGAAACCCTGGGTCGAA
>CBHTTW010000488.1:0-1918 GCA_966096025.1 uncultured Alphaproteobacteria bacterium
GACCCCGTCGCTTCGCTCGTCCATACGCTGCCGCTATGGACCGCGGTCGCTCCTTGAGGTCCGGCCGTTTCTTTTTTGACTTGCACAAAGGGCGTATACCCCATAGGGGTATGTGATGCCGCATCACGATCCCAAGCTTCTCGATCGCCTGGCCCGCATTCAGGGCCAGGTCGGCGGCATTGCCCGCATGATCGAGGAAGACCGTTATTGCATCGACATCCTCACCCAGCTGCAGGCGATCAAGTCGGCGCTTAAGAAGGTGGAGGACGGGCTTTTGAAAAGCCATTCCGATCATTGCGTCGCCCACGCCATCAAGAGCGGCGACGTCAAGGATGCGCGCAAGAAGTTCGCCGAACTGGTGGACCTGTTCAGCAAGACCGCGCGCTGATGCGAAAACAATTTTTGTTGTTGCTGTTATGGACCTCGCCGGTTTGGGCGCAAGACGCTCATCAACACGGCGCGCCGCAAGGCGATCACCAGGACATGACGGGCATGGAGCATGACATGGCCGGCATGGACCATGGCGCGATGGGGGGCATGACGATGCACGGCCTGCTCGGCGGCTATGGCCTGTCACGCGAAGCGTCGGGCACCAGCTGGCAGCCGCAGGCCGCTTCGCATTCCGGTATTCATCTGCCCGCCGACGACTGGATGTTGATGCTGCACGGCCGGGTGCATGGCATCGCCGATTGGCAAAGCGGGCCGCGCGGCGGCGACCAGGTCTTTTCCTCCAGCATGGTGATGGGGATGGCGAGCAAAGATCTCGCCAATGGCGGCACCTTGGGCTTCAAGGCGATGCTCAGCGGCGATGCCTTCATGGGGCGGCGCGGCTATCCGCTGCTGCTCGCGGCGGGCGAGACCGCCGACGGCACCACCCATCTGGTGGATCGCCAGCATCCGCATGACCTGTTGATGGAGTTGGCGGCGACTTACAGCCAACCGCTTTCCCAAAACAGCAGCCTGTTCCTGTATGCCGGTTATCCCGGCGAAGCCGCGCTGGGACCCAGCGCCTATATGCACCGCGTCTCGTCCCTGGATAATCCCATGACGCCACTGGCCCATCATTGGCTGGATTCCACCCATATTGCCTTCGGGGTGGCCACGGCGGGCTTTGTCCATGACGACCTGAAATTGGAAGTCTCGCAATTCACCGGCCGTGAGCCGGATCAGTTCCGCTTCAATTTCGACAAGGCACGTTTTGATTCCACATCGCTGCGGCTGTCCTGGAATCCTTTGTCCAACTGGTCGCTGCAGGTCTCGCATGGCTGGATCAAAAGCCCCGAAGGCCTCGATCCGGATATCGACGAGCGCCGCTTCACCGCCAGCGCCACCTATTTCAAGCAATTCGATTTCGGCAGCCTGGCCGCCACGGCGGCCTTCGGCAACAAGCGTCTCAGTGACGGCACCGACACCAATGCGCTGCTGCTGGAAGCCGCATTCAAGCCGGATGAAGACTGGACCTTGCTTGCCCGCGGCGAGAGCATCGAGAGCAAGGAGCTGCTGCCGGGCGGCCAGGTTCGCGGCGCCGGCGAGTTCAGCCTGGGCGCCATCCGCGATTTCCGCCTGGACGAACATTGGAAATTCGGCCTTGGCGGGCTCTATGCCTTTGATTTTGCGCCGTCCCCATCCGCGGCTTCGGCTGCTGCCTCTTATGGCGGCGCTCCCCATGGCGCCATGGCCTTTGTCCGGCTGGTTGCTGAGTGATTTTAAGGCGATCTGCCGCCTTGCCCCGTCCGCCCAAGCGGGCTAGTTAGGCGCGCAATTTGATTGGGAATTTTCACATGGCGCGCAAGAAAATCGCTCTCATCGGCGGCGGACAGATCGGTGGCACCTTGGCCCATCTGGCGGCGCTCAAGGAATTGGGCGATGTGGTGATCTTCGACATCGCCGAAGGCCTGCCCCAGGGCAAGGCGCTGGA
>CBHTTW010000489.1:0-1890 GCA_966096025.1 uncultured Alphaproteobacteria bacterium
CCCCAGGCGATGGAATGCTGATTGGCCACGCCCATGACAAGGCCGCGTTTGCCCTTCATGAGGCCGGAAAATCCCATGCTTAGTCCCCGCTATCTTGCGCGCACCTTAGTCATTTACCCTGAATAGGCCAGCAGCCAAACCGGATTTTCTGTGTGCAAAATTTGCAATTATATCAATTGGTTATCGTATCTTGGCGCGCGGATCATAGTCCGGGCTCCAGCCCTGGACAAAGCCGCGCAGTGACTCGTCCGGCTTCTCGGGCAGGGTTACCACCAGCCGCACATAAAAATCTCCGGGCCCGTCATTGGCGGCGATGCCCTTGCCTTTGAGCCGCAGCACCGTGCCGGTGTTGGAGTTGGGGGGGACGCTGAGGGACACGGTGCCGGTCAAGGTCGGCACCGGCACCTTGGCGCCCAGCACTGCTTCCTTCAGGGTCACCGGCAGGTCCATGCGGATATCGTTGCCATCGCGGGTCATGAAGGGATGCGGCGCCACCGAGACGGTCAAGAGGATGTCGCCATTGGGTCCGCCGCGGCCGCCGCCGCCGCCGCGGCCCTTCACCCGCACCACCTGGCCGTCTTTCACACCGGCCGGAATCTTGACGTCGATCTGCTCGCCATTCTGCAGCATCACGCGGCGGGTGCCGCCGCCGGCGGCTTCCGCAAAGCTGACGGTGACGGCGGCGGCGAAATCCTCACCCTTGGCGGCGCGGCCCTGTGCGCCCTTGGCACGGCGGCCTCCGCCCATCAGATCGGCGAATATGTCCTCAAAGCCTGTCGCACCGCCGGGCGCGTCGTCGAAGCTGAAATGAAAATCCCGCGCGCCTGGGCCGCCGCCGCCGCCAAAACCGCCGCCAAAGGGGTTGCCCTGACGGAAGCCGCCCTGCCTGGGATCGAAGCCCTTGGGATTGCCGTCGGCGCCGATGGCGCCGGCGTCGTATTGGGCGCGTTTCTGTTTGTCGCCCAGAATGTCATAGGCGCCGGAAATTTCCTGAAAGCGTTTCTGTGCCGCCGCATCCCCCGCATGTTTGTCGGGATGATGTTTCTTGGCCAGCGTCCGGAACGCTTTCTTGATCTCGGTCTCATTCGCCGTCTTGGCGATGCCGAGGATTTCATAGGGATCTCTCATACCGGTCTTTCGGAAGGATTCTGCCTTAACTGGTCCCTTTATAACATTGTTTCAAGGATGGAACCCGCGACTTGGCGAAAGGCTCACGGCGCCGCGGTGCCGCTCGGCGGCGCCGGCGTGTCCGGCGCGGCGCCGGCTTGCGCCGCGGGCGGACCCAAAAATTGCGAGCGCGCGATGGCTTCGGGCATGCCGCTTTGGGCGGCGGCGGCATAAAGCTCTTTGGCCTTTTCCAGGTCCTTGGGCACCAGCGGCGGCGCGCCGGTCTCGTAAAATTCGCCCAGCTGGAATTGCGCACCGGGATGATTGGCGGCGGCGGCGCGCGCCAGAAGCGGCAAGGCGGCGGCCATGTCGGGAGGGCCCAGATCGCCCTTGATATACATGTCCGCCAGATCGGCCTGGGCGGTCGGCATGCCCACTTCGGCGGCGCGCAGATAGACTTCCTCCGCCCGCTTGGGATTTTTCTCGGTGCCGATGCCCTTGCGCAGCATCATGCCCAGGTTGCGCATCGCGGCCAGATCTTCGAAGCGCAGTTCCCACCAGATTTTGAAGGCCTTTTCAAAATCGCCCGCGTCGAAAGCGGTGACGCCGCTGGCGAAGTCGGCGGCGATTTCCTGGGAGGTGCGGGCCTGGGCCATCGGCGTCACCGCGAGGCAGGCGCATAGAGCAAGGGTGAGGGGCGTAAAAAGCTTTTGGGGCATGGGAAGCGCAAGGCTACCCTGCCTGAAGCGAAACTGCTAGGACGGCGCGCATGACGATGGAGAC
>CBHTTW010000490.1:0-1890 GCA_966096025.1 uncultured Alphaproteobacteria bacterium
TCACCGGTTTGCCCTTGCGGCTGAGGCAGGAGACCCGGCCGACATCCTGCTTGTGGATTTTCGCCTTGCTGAGATGCGCCACCCCCGCCTGCCAGCCGGGTGCGATGCCGAAGCGGGCGCACAATTGGCTGTCATGACCGCTATGGACAAAACTGAAAACCGCGTCGGGGGAAACCAGGGCGCCGGCCTCGAAAAAGCCGTTCAGGGCCTCATTGATCGTGCCGTCGCCGCCCACCGCGACGATTTCCAGATGGCCGTCGCGCAGGGCGTCGCGCACCATATGGGCGGCCTGGGTCGGGGCGGTGGTGACGAAGAACGACATCTGCGGAAAGACCTTTTCCAGCGCTTCCTCGATCTCGCGCCAGTCGCGGCCGGTGCGCCCGCCCCAACTGTTGGGGTTAAATACGACGAACGCAGTCATGATGCTGTCCGATAAAGGCGATCAAGGCCGGCAATCTCGCGCATTTTCTTGTCTTCGTTCCAGCCCAGTTCCGCCGCCATTTGCGTGGCAACGCTTTCCATCACATCGGGATGTGGTTTGCCGAACTGGCCGATGGCCGTGCGCCGCATTACCACATCCTCCAGGCTCAAAGCCATTTCGTGGCGCATGGCGAAGGCGATCTGCGCTGGCGTATCGCCGCCGGGACCAAGGGGTGCGAGGTCGGCCAGGCGCGCGTCTTTCAGGGCCTGCGGCAGCCGCGCTCCCAGCATATGCGCCATGTTGCGCAGGCTGGAAATACCGGGCCATTTTTTTTCATAGTCCCGCACCATTTGCTCGAAGCGGTCGAAACGGCCGCCTGGCAGAGGCGTGGTAGCGGTGGCGCAGGGGGGAGCCTTCTTTCCAAGCCTTGCGATCAGCGTGTCGGTGATTTTTTCCGCCAGATGGCGCGAGGTGGTCCATTTGCCGCCCAGCGCGGAAAACAGGCCGTCCAACGCGCTTTCCTTGCCGTGATCGACAAGCTCGAAGCGGCGGCTGACCTTGTAACTGTCCTTGGAGCCATCACTGACCAAAGGCCGCAATCCGGCATAGAAGAATTGGACCTTGTCGCGCGTCAGCCCGGCCTGGGGCAGATATTTGCGGTAAGTGCCGAGGAAGTCTTCGATATCGCTTTCATCGACCGCGACCGTGGCGGGATCGTCTTGGAACGGCGTGTCGGTGGTGGCCAGCAAAGTGTGGCCGCGCCAGGGCAGGGCGAAGAGATGGCCGCTGCCCGCCTCGATGGTCAGGGCGGCGCGGCTGATTTGCGGCACCAGCAGATGAATGCCCTTGGACCGGATCAATTTGTGCGCCGCCTGCTCTCCGGTCGCCTGTTCCAGGAACAGGTCGGCCCAGGGACCGGCGGCCAAGAGCACGCTGCGGGCGCGGATGTCGAACCTCGCGCCGGTCAAGCCATCGCGCGCGGTGCAGCCTTCGACTTTGCCATCGCGCAGCAGCAGCTTTTCCGCTGCAACGTAATTGGCGATGGCCGCGCCATGGGCATCCGCATCCACCAGGTTTTCCAGGGCGATGCGTTCGGGCATGTACATCTGGGCATCGTGATATTCGAAGGCCCCTTCCAGCCCATTGCCCGCCAGCACCGGTTCACGCGCCGCCGCCGCGCGGGCATTCAGCCAGCGATGGCCGGGCAGACGCTGGCTGGGATCTTCCAGCCGGTTGCGGTCGTAGGAGAGAAGGTCATAGAGGCCAAGGCCCGCCGCCAGCTTGGCGCGCTCGGCCATGCCCGCATGATGGAGCGGCAACAGGAAGGGCAGCGGCCGCACCAGATGCGGCGCCATCCGCATCAGGCCCAATCGCTCGCGCAGGCTTTCGCGCACCAGCGACAATTCGAAATTCTTCAGATAGCGCAGGCCGCCATGCGCCAGCTTGGAATTGTGGGCACTGGTGGCGCC
>CBHTTW010000491.1:0-1872 GCA_966096025.1 uncultured Alphaproteobacteria bacterium
TTCCAGGAAGCCGATGGCGGCACCCTGTTCCTGGACGAGATCGGCGAATTGCGCCTGGACATGCAGGTCAAGCTGCTGCGCGCCTTGCAGGAAGGCGAAGTCGATCCGGTCGGCTCCAAGCGCCCGGTGAAAGTGGATGTGCGCATCATCGCCGCCACCAATCGCGATTTGGGCGCCATGGCGCGCGACGGCACGTTCCGTGAGGACCTTTATTATCGCCTGAACGTGTTTCCCGTGACGGTCCCCGCCCTGCGCGACCGCTCCGGCGATATCGCGCCCTTGTCGCGCCATTTCATCACCCGTTTCGCGGCCGAGGAAAACAAGCAGGTTTCCGGCATGACGGCGCAGGCCAGCCAATTGCTGGAACAGTTCAACTGGCCGGGCAATGTGCGCCAGCTGGAAAACACCATCTTCCGGGCCGTGGTGTTGTGCGACGGCGCGATGCTGGACGTGTGCGATTTCCCGCAGATCGCGGCAGTGCTGGGCGTGGAAAGCGCGCCGCGCACCAACAATGCCGTCCCCGCCCAAGTGGAAACTTCCGCGCCGCAGGCGCCTTCGCCTTATGCGCTCAAGGTGACCGACGCGTCCGGCAACATCCGCAAGTTCGACGAAATGGAATGCGAGATCATCCGCATGGCCATCAGCCGCTACAACGGCCATATGTCGGAAGTGGCGCGCCGGCTCGGCATCGGCCGCTCGACCTTGTACCGCAAGCTGAAGGAATATGGCCTGGAAGGCGATGTGCCGGCCGAGGTGGAAGAGAGCGCGGTTCTCAAGGTCGGTTGATAAGAATCTATCGTAAAAAACGGCCCCTGTTCGCAGCGGGGGCCGTTTTTGTTTTCACGTCTTGGCCTGGGCCATTATTCCCAAGGGCCGGCCGTCATTGTCCTTGAAAAAGGCCATCCATTCCTCTGTTCCATCCTCGTGGCGGTGGATCATGTGCGGCGCCTGAAGAAATTCGATCCCTTTTGCAGCCAATGCCGTATGAGCGACACGAATGTCCGGAACACGGAAATACAGGATCGATTCGCCATCCCCATCGCCTTGCGACAAAAACAGCCGCGTCCCGCCGCAGTCGAAAAAAGCCAGGTCGCCGAAGGAATAGAGATGGGTGAGGCCCAGAACCTCGCCATACCAGCGCCGTGCCTCGGCGATGTTTTTCACCCGCCGCGCGACCTGGCCCAGCGGCCCCAGCTCCAAGGCATCCTCCATTGGCATCTCCTGCGCATATAGGGCGGAACCGCGCGACACGCCGGCCCAATGCTTGAGCGCGCCGCGATTTTCGAGATTCAGTTTTTGCAGAATATTGGCGACATGAAATTTGACCGCATCCAGGCTGATGCAGCGCCGCGCGGCAATCTCGGGATTGCTCATGCCATGGCGCACCGTTTCGGCGACACGCCATTCGGCGGGGGTCAGCTGGTCGTTATGGGGCAGGCGGCCGCGCTTGGACATGGGGCCAGCCTAGCAAGGGCAAAGGGGAATTACCCTCCCCCAGGCAGCCGCGACTGCGAAAAAGACCCACCTCGTGGCGCGCAGAATTTTGTGGCGTGAGCAGGAGCGATGTGGGCGAAAAGCCCATGAGCGATCTCGCGACGCACTCACGACGCAAAAGACAAGCGCCTTAGCGCATGTCCATGGCGGTCAGGTACAGATCCAGCATGGCTTCCTGCTCCTGGAAATCCGCCTTGTCCAATTTCCGCATCCGGATCACCTGGCGCATGATCTTGGTGTCAAAGCCGGTGCCCTTGGCCTCGGAATAGACTTCCTTGATATCGGCGCTCAGCGCGGCGCGTTCTTCTTCCAACCGCTCGATGCGGTTGATGAAGGATTTGAGCTGGTCTTTGGCGAAGCCGGATTTGGCCATGGGGA
>CBHTTW010000492.1:0-1851 GCA_966096025.1 uncultured Alphaproteobacteria bacterium
AACGGGTGCGGTAAGAGGCGCGCACCCGCTCGGCGCGGCCGAAGATTTCGTCCTCGCCGCCGCGCGGCGATTCAAAGCGGGTACGGCCGGCATAGGGAAAATCCTCCTCCGCCGGATCGATGATGCGCACCAGATGACCTTCGACGCCGCGCTGCGACAGCATCTTCATTGCATCGAAAACGTCCTCATCCAGAAAATCGCTGAACCAGACAAGCTGGTTGCCGCGCGAAAACGGCATCAGCGGCGGCAAGGCGCTGCGCCCCGAGGCGAACATGGCGCGGCCCATGCGGGTCAAGGCCAGGCGCGAGGAGGCAGGGGCCCCTTCCATGCCGGTAAATCCTACCCGCTCGCCGCCGCGCACCAGCAGCGAGGCCAGCGCCAGCAGCAACAGGTCGGCGCGCGCCCGCTTGGTCACCGCCCCCGACTTGAAACTCATATTGGCGGATGCGTCGCGCCAGAACCACACGGTTTGGGCGGCTTCCCATTCCCGCTCGCGCACAAAGATGTGCTGCGATTTGGCGGATTGCCGCCAGTCGATCGCCGAGGAAGCATCGGGGCTGGCATAGCGGCGGAACTGCCAGAAACTTTCACCGATGCCGGCGCGCCGCCTGCCATGCACGCCCAGACTTACCGAGGCCGCCAGATGATCGGCCTCGACCATCAGCGGCGGAAGTCCGGCCGACAGGCCATCGGCTTCATGCTGAAGCGCGGAGAACTGGGTCACGGCAGGCCTATATCAAGAGAGACTCTTCAAAAGAGACTTTGGCAAAGCCGCGCGATCACATGCGCGGTCGTGACCCCTTCGGCGCGGGCGGAGAAATTCAAGGCCATGCGATGGCGCAGCACCGGCCCGGCCAGCGCCACCACATCGTCGGTGGAGGGCGCAAAGCGGCCGTCCAACAGGGCGCGGGCGCGCACCGCCAGCATCAGGGCCTGGCTGGCGCGGGGGCCGGGGCCCCAGGCAATCTGTCCGCCATTGGCCTGATCGGCATCGGGGCGCGCGGCGCGCACCAGGGACAGAATCGCTTCCATCACCTGTTCGCCCACCGGAATGCGGCGCACCAGGCTTTGCGCCTCTTGCAGGTCGTCGGGGCCGCAGACGCGTGACGCCGCCTTTTCATCACCCATGGTGGTGGCCAGCAGCATGCGCCGCTCCGCATCCAGGTCGGGATAACCGACATCGATCTGCAGCAGGAAGCGGTCGAGCTGGGCTTCGGGCAGGGGGTAAGTGCCTTCCTGTTCCAGCGGGTTCTGGGTCGCCAGCACATGGAACAGCCGCGGCAGGTCGTGGCGGGCGCCCGCCACCGTGACATGCTTTTCCTGCATCGCCTGCAACAGGGCCGATTGGGTGCGCGGGCTGGCGCGGTTGATTTCATCGGCCATCAGCAACTGGGTGAAGACCGGACCATGGATGAAACGGAAGGCGCGCTGGCCGCTGCTGCTTTCTTCCATCACTTCCGAACCGGTGATGTCGCCAGGCATCAGGTCGGGGGTGAATTGCACGCGCCGCGTGTCCAGCCCCATCACTATGCCCAGCGTGTCCACCAGCTTGGTCTTGGCCAGGCCGGGCACGCCTATCAAAAGGCCATGGCCGCCGGCCAAAAGGGTGACCAGGGTTTGTTCGACAACCTCATCCTGGCCGAAGATCACGGCATTCAATCCGGCCCGGACCTTGGCGAAGGTCTCGGCCGAGGCCGCCAGCCGCTTGCCGGCTTCGCGCTCTTCTGGAATGTCCACTTTGTTCATGCGGGGTCCTGAAGCTGGCCGGGGTTTGGCGTTATGTTGCACCGTTGGGTGTGAAGGGTGCAACCCCGGATATGGCTTTAAATTTCAACGGAAAAGCGCCAATTG
>CBHTTW010000493.1:0-1822 GCA_966096025.1 uncultured Alphaproteobacteria bacterium
GGCGGCTGGGGCGAGAATTGCGACAGCTACAAGCTGGATTACAAAGGCTACGAGCCCGCGCCGTCCACCGCCTCACAAACCGCCTGGGCGCTGCTGGGGCTGATGGCGGCGGGCGAGGTCGATCATCCGGCGGTGGCGCGCGGCGTGAATTATTTGAAAGCGACGCAGCAGGGCGACGGGCTGTGGAGCCAGCCGCACTATACCGGTGGCGGCTTCCCGCGCGTTTTCTATTTGAACTATCACGGCTATCCGAAATTCTTCCCGCTCTGGGCCCTGGCGCGCTACCGCAATCTCAGATGCGGCAATTCGCGGCGCGTGGAATACGGCCTATGAGAAAAACAAAGTGACGGTTCTTGCCGTCACCGGCCTCGCCAAGGAAGCTAAGCTTGTCGGCGTCGCCGGGGTGGTGGCGGTGGCGGGCGGCGGCGATGGCGATAGGCTGGCGGCCAAGCTCGACGCCTTGCATGGCGATCTGCGTGGGGTGATTTCCATCGGCCTGGCGGGCGCGCTGTCGCCGCATCTGAAAGTGGGCGATGTGGTGATCGCCGATCAGATCATTACCGGATTGGAAAAATGGGACTGTCATGAAGGCTGGCGGGTGCGGCTAATGTCGCGGCTGCCCTTCGCCCATCAGGGCCAGTTGTTCGGCAGCGATGTGATCATCGAAAAGCCCCAGACCAAAACCGGACTGCATGATGCCACCGGCGCGCTGGCGGTGGATATGGAAAGCCAGGTCACCGCCCGCTTCGCGGCAAAGCGCAACCTGCCGCTGGCGGGCCTGCGGGTGATTTCCGACGATGCGTCCCACGTGCTGCCGCCGGCAGCCCTGGTGGCGATGAAGCCCGACGGCGGCATTGCGCTGGGAAGGGTGTTGGGCTCGCTGTTGCGCAAGCCCACACAGGTGCCGGCGCTGATCCGCACCGCGCGCAGCTCGGACAAGGCTTTCGCGGAATTACTCCGCTGCCTCGATCTCTGTGGTGTTGGAATTGCCGGCCTTGATCTGTGACATCTTGTGTTCCACGTGACGTGAGAACACGAACTCGGCCGGACGCTGTTTGCTGAGATCGATCTCCGGTGCAAACGGGCCTTCGGTCTTGATGCCCTTCATCAGGATCGGCAGCATCTTGAGCGGATGCTTGATCGCGTCGGTGGCGGCGGTGCCTTCGAAACCGCAATGTACCATGCAGTTGGCGCATTTCTCATACTTGCCGACGCCGTACTTTTCCCACTCGGTGCCTTCCATCAGCTCCTTGAAGGTCTTCACATAGCCTTCGCCCAAGAGGTAACAGGGCTTCTGCCAGCCGAACACGGTGAGCAGCGGCATCGACCAGGGGGTGCATTCATAGGTCTGGTTGCCGGCCAGGAAATCCATGAACAGGCTGGAGTTGGTGAATTCCCAATTCTTGCCGCCATTGCCGCGGGTGAGGATATCGCGGAACATGGTCTTGGTACGCTCGCGATTGAGGAAGTGCTGCTGGTCGGGGGCGCGCTCATAGGCATAGCCGGGCGATACGGTGATGCCGTCCAAGCCCAACTCCATCATGTGGTCGAAGAAGGCGGCGGTGCGTTCGGGATCGGCGCCGTCGAACAAGGTGCAGTTGATCTGGGTGCGGAAGCCGCGCGACTTGGCCAGCTTGATGGCGGCGACGGCCTTTTCATAGGTGCCGTCCAGGCAGACCGACTTGTCGTGCATCGCCTTGTCGCCGTCCAGGTGGATCGACCAGGTGAAATTGGGATGCGGCTTGTACTGGTCGATCTTCTTGGCCAGCAGCAGCGCGTTGGTGCACAGGATCACGAACTTGTCGCGCTCGATATAGCCTTC
>CBHTTW010000494.1:0-1816 GCA_966096025.1 uncultured Alphaproteobacteria bacterium
GCCAGACCTTAGCGCGGGCGCGGCCCCCTCGCCTCCCATTTCACCCGCCAGATGTGGGGACCAGCCCAAAAAAGAAAAGGAGCGCTGTTGCCAACGGCCCCTTTTTAGTGGGATGTCCGTTTTCGCGAGAATGTCGGAAAACCTCGAGCCCGGCAGCGGAGCCGCCGGGCGACCCGCAGCATCCGACAGATCCCTCCCCCATTGCCACGCAAAGGGGGAGGTGGACGCGACGGACGCCTGAGCGAAGCGAAGGCGTGATAGTCGCGGCCGGAGGGGGATCAAAAAACAAACGGCCGCCGGACGATCATCCAGCGGCCGGTTATTTAGTGAGGCAACATCGCTATTCGGCGGCCGGCGGAGCGGCCGGGGCTTCCAGCGCCGCAATCGGCTGCTGCGCCGCCTGTTCCGCCTGGATCGCCCGATCGCGTTCGGTCGCGATATGGCGCAGGCGGGCGATGGCGCCACCGGTACCGGCCGGAATCAGGCGGCCGACGATGACGTTCTCCTTGAGGCCTTCCAGCATATCGACCTTGCCATTGACCGCGGCGTCGGTGAGGACGCGCGTGGTTTCCTGGAAGGACGCCGCCGAGAACACCGAACGGGTCTGCAAGCTCGCCTTGGTGATGCCGAGCAGGATGGCGCGGCCTTCGGCGGGCTTGTGCCCGTCTTCGGCGGCCTTCTTGTTGGCGGCATCCAGTTCGGCCTGGTCGACATGCTCACCGGCGATCAGCGTGGTTTCGCCGCCTTCGGTGATTTCCAGCTTCTGCATCATCTGGCGGCAGATCACTTCGATATGCTTGTCGTTGATCTTCACGCCCTGCAGGCGATAGACGTCCTGGATTTCCTTGACCAGATAGATCGCCAATTCTTCCATGCCCTTGATGCGCAGGATGTCATGCGGCGAGGGATTGCCTTCGACGATATAGTCGCCCTTCTCCACATAATCGCCTTCGCGCACGCTGATATGGCGGCCCTTGGGGATCAGATACTCGGTCGGCTCCAGCTTGTCCGACTTCGGCTTGACGATGACGCGGCGCTTGTTCTTGTAGTCCTTGCCGAATTCGACAAAGCCGTCGGTCTCGGCCAGCACGGCCGCTTCCTTGGGCTTGCGGGCTTCGAACAGTTCCGCCACGCGCGGCAGACCGCCGGTAATGTCGCGGGTCTTGGCGCCTTCGGTCGGAATACGCGCCACCACGTCGCCGGCGCGGATGGTCGAACCGTCTTCCACCGACAGAATGGCGTCGGGCGAAATCGCGTAACGCGCTTCGCCGCCGGCCGGCAACTGCACCGGCTTGCCCTTCTTGTCGAGGATGACGATGGTCGGCCGCAGTTCGGGCGCGTTCTTGGAGCCCGTACCGCGACTGTCCATCACCACCTTGGACGACACGCCGGTCTTTTCATCCGCCACTTCGCGCAGCGTGACGCCATAGACCAGGTCTTCATACTTCACCGTGCCTTCGACGTCGGTCAGGACCGGCAGGGCGTTGGGATTCCATTCCGCCAGGCGGTCGCCGCGCTTGACGGTGACACCTTCATCCACCCGCAGGCGCGCGCCATAGGTGATGCGGTAGGTGGCGCGTTCCAGGCCCTTATTGTCGGTGATGACGATCTGCATGTTGCGCGACATCGCGATCAGTTCGCCGTCGGAATTCTTGACGACGTTCTTGTTCACGATCTTGATCTTGCCGTCATACGACGCCTCGATCTTCGACGAGCCGGCAACCTGCGCCGCGCCGCCGATATGGAAGGTGCGCATGGTGAGCTGGGTGCCCGGTTCGCCGATCGACTGGGCGGCGATAACGCCGACCGCCTCGCC
>CBHTTW010000495.1:0-1809 GCA_966096025.1 uncultured Alphaproteobacteria bacterium
CACCTCATGAACTTTCCTTACCTACTGACTCGCCCAGATGATCCGGTGGACGAAGGCGACTTCGTTCAGGGCAAAACCGCGATCCTCGAACACCGGATTGAAGCTCTTGAGTTCGATGCTTTGCGCCGTCATCCGGCCCAGCAGCTTGGCCATCACTTCTCCGGCATGGGTCTTGACCACCACCCGGTCGCCGCGCCGCAGAGAGCCGGAAGGCGAAACCAGAATGCGGTCGCCGTCGCGATAGACCGGCAACATGGAATCGCCGGTGATCTCCAAGGCATAGCAATGCGCGTCGGCGATTTCCGGAAAGGCGATATTCTCCCAGCCCGACCCGGCGGGAAAACCGGCATCGTCGAAATAGCCTTGGCTGCCCGCCTGGGCCAGGCCGATCAGGGGCACCATGCGCGCCCGCACATTGGGCACTTGGCCCACCGTGGCGACGAATTCGTCCAAACTCTCGCCGGTGGCCGACAGGATTTTGGCCAGGCTCTCGGTCGAGGGCCAACGCAGCTTTCCATTGGCGGCGCCGCGCTTGCTCTTGTTAAAAGTTGTGGGGTCCAGGCCGGCGACCCTGGCCAGGCCGGAGGGCGACATGCCATGCCGGGCGGCGAGGGCGTCGATGGCGCGCCAGATTTGCGGATGGGTGAGCATCAGGAATAAAACCGGATAATGCGGTTATATTCCTATTATAGGAACAAGGCGGGAAACCGTCTATAGGGGACCGGCTTGGGAATGATCGATTTCAGCGCCGCCTTGCTGCGCCGCCTGCCGGCCGAAACCGCCCATGACGTCACTTTGAAGCTTGCCCGGGCCACGGGTGCGTTTATGCCCCCGCCCGCCCCCGACGATCCCCGTCTGGCTGTGTCGGCTTTTGGCCTGAACTTCCCAAATCCGGTTGGGCTGGCGGCGGGCTTTGACAAGAACGCCGCCGTTCCCGATGCCATGGCCAAGTTCGGCTTCGGTTTTGTCGAATGCGGCACCGTCACGCCTCGGCCGCAAATCGGCAATCCGCAGCCGCGCCTGTTCCGCCTGCCTGAGGACGGCGCGGTGATCAATCGCATGGGCTTCAACAATGGCGGCATGGAGGCGGCGGCGGCCAATCTTGAGCGCCGCTGGGGCCGCGGCATTGTCGGCATCAATATCGGCGCCAACAAGGACAGCCAGGACCGCGCCGCCGACTATGAAAAGACCTTCGCGCGGCTGGCGCCGCTGGCCGATTACGTCACCGTCAATGTCTCCTCGCCCAACACGCCGGGCCTGCGCGGTTTGCAGAATCGCGACGAACTCACCGGTTTGCTGGACAGGCTGGTGCGTTTGCGGGCGGCGCGCAAAATTCCCCTGCTGCTCAAGATCGCGCCCGATCTGGATGAAAAGGCGCAAGACGATATCGCCGATGTGGTGCGCGGCTCCGGCATCGAAGGGTTGATCGTGTCCAACACCACCATCGCGCGGCCAGCGCTCAAATCGACCCATGCCAACGAAACTGGTGGCCTATCGGGGCGTCCTTTGTTCGAGCCTTCGACGCGCGTTCTAGCCGCGATGCATGCCCGGCTGAACGGCGCGGTCACCTTGATCGGCGTGGGCGGCATTGCCGGCGGCGCCGACGCCTATGCCAAGATCCGCGCCGGGGCCAGCCTGGTGCAGCTCTATTCCGCGTTGGCTCTACAGGGGCCCGGTTTGGTGCAGCGGATCAAAAAGGAATTGGCGGGTTGCCTGGCGCGCGACGGTTTTGCGCGCGTGGCCGATGCGGTGGGCAAAGGCGCTTAGCCGCGCGCTGCCAGATACTCGGCCCAGATACGGTCCTTCTGC
>CBHTTW010000496.1:0-1803 GCA_966096025.1 uncultured Alphaproteobacteria bacterium
ACCATGGAGCAGCGCTCCTTTGTGGTCACCATCGCCTATCTCAAAACCGAACCGGTGCTGGTGGCGCTGATGGGACTGATGTTCCTCGGCGATCCGCTGACCGTGGCGATGGGCTTGGCGATCCTGACCGCCATGGCCGGTGTGGCGCTGATTTCGGTCAAGCCGGAGGCGCTCACCGGCGGTCTAAGGCCAGCGTTACTTGGACTATCTTCCGCCGCTCTGTTCGCCGCCTCGGCCATCGGCTATCGCGGCGCCATTCTGGCCCTGCATCAGCCCAGTTTTGTCTTGGGCGCGACCTTCTCGCTCGCTGTGGGATTGAGCCTGCAAACCCTGTTGCTGCTGGCCTGGCTGCTTGTCTTTAAGCGCGAAATATTGGCGCCGCTGATGCGGTTATGGCGGCCCAGCCTGGCAGCGGGATTCAGCGGCGCGGCGGCGTCGCAATGCTGGTTCCTGGCCTTTGCCTTGGCCAGCGCCGCCAGTGTGCGCACCCTGGCGCTGGTGGAGATACTCTTCGCCCAAGGCGTGACGCATTTCCTGTTTCGTCAGAAGACCAGCTTGCGCGAGGCAAGCGGCATCACCCTGCTGCTCGCAGGCGCGGCGCTCATTGTCTGGGTTGAGTCCTAGGCCGAAACGGTAGCGACGCCCCTGACCTCGTCCGCATAAGCATTCATCAAAGTCTCGGTCAGCTGACCCGGCTTGAAACGCCAGGTGCCGATCTCCGACACCGGGGTCACTTCCGCCGCCGAGCCGGTGAGGAAACATTCGCTGAAGCCGGTCAATTCCTCCGGCGTGATGTGACGCTCAACCACCTTGATGCCCCGCGCCCTGGCGATGGCGATCACCGACTGGCGGGTCAGGCCGTTGAGGAAGCAATCCGGAGTCGGGGTGTGCAGCACGCCATCCTGCACGAAGAAGACATTGGCGCCGGTGGCCTCCGCGACATAGCCGCGATAGTCGAACATCAGCGCGTCGGCATAGCCCTTGGCTTCGGCCTCGTGCTTGGAGATGGTGCAGATCATGTAAAGACCCGCCGCCTTGGCATGCACCGGCTCGGTTTCGGCCGACGGCCGCTTCCAGCGCGAAATATCCAGCCGGATGCCCTTGAGCTTTTCCGCCGGGCTGAAATAGGACGGCCAGGGCCAGCAGGCGATGGCGACATGGATGGTGGTGTTCTGCGCCGACACCGCCATCATCTCGCTGCCGCGAAACGCCACCGGACGCAGGTAACCGTCCTTGATGTTCTGTGCCGCCGCGGCGTCGATACAGGCCTGGTTGATCTGGTCCTGGGTGAAAGGAATTTTCATGCCCAGGGTCTCGGCCGACATGAACAGCCGCGCGGTGTGTTCCTTCAGCTTGTAGATCTTGCCGTTATAGATGCGCTGGCCCTCGAACACGCAGGAACCGTAATGCAGACCATGAGTCAGCACATGGGTCTTGGCGTCCTTCCAGGGCACCAATTTGCCGTCATACCAAAGCGAGCCGTCGCGCTGGTCGAAAGGGATCACGTCTACCATCGTCTTTTTCCTTCAAAGCCTGCCCGGAAAACCAACTCTCGGGCGGGCTTGCCCCCCCTGCTGCGAGGGCCTAGTTTTTCTGGCATGTATTGCAGCATGGCCGACGCGAAAACCGCAAGGGTCGCAAGGGCATTTTCGCCCTTGCTCCAGGCATGGCAGCCATGAGTTTGCCTGGTCCGAATGTGCCAGGACCGGACGAACCACACCTCTTGGTGGTGGACGATGATGAACGGCTGCGCGCCCTGCTGCAGCGCTATCTGTCCGCCAATGGCTACCGGGTCAGCGCCGC
>CBHTTW010000497.1:0-1801 GCA_966096025.1 uncultured Alphaproteobacteria bacterium
GCAGGGCGCGTGCCGCCGCAAAGTCCTTGGCCACCGCCGGGTCTGCTTCCTGTTTGCCCACCGGCAAGTTCAAGGTAAGCGTCGCATCTTCCGGCACGCAGATCTGTTCACAGACCAGCCAGCTCACCGCCGCCTTGATCACCGCCGTGCCACTCGCATCGGCGGGCGCGGTCAGCTTGATCAAGAACCAGGGCGTGCCTTCATAGCCGTAGTCCATCAGCGGACCGACCGGCAGGCGCTTGGGGCGCGGCCATTGAATCGGATCGGCCTTCCAGCCGGGCGGCAAGGTCCACACGATCTCGGTGGGCGCCCCCGCATCGCCGGGGTTCTTCCAATAGGTATGCCAGTGCTCGGCGATCTTCTCTTCCAGCGCGATCGTGATGCTGCCACCGGGCGCGACCGCCTTGTCTTCCGCCACCAGCCGCGCGTGAACCTTCAGCCCCTCCTGGGCGAAGGCGGGACCCGCCAGGAGCAGCAAAGCCAAAGATAAAAGAATGCGCCTCATGGCCCTGCCCTATATCGCGATACCGTGTTATTCGCCAGTTGCGGCGGGCGGTTACCCGTAGTTTCAAGAGGGTTTATGCGGATAACAGGCGGAAAACTGGGCGGACGGCGGCTGGTCGCACCCGACGATATCCGCGTGCGCCCGACCAGCGACCGCACCCGCCAGGCGATTTTCAACATGCTGCGCCACAAGGATTTCGGCATCGGGTTCGAGCTGGAAGACGCCGCGGTGCTGGACCTGTTTGCCGGAACCGGCGCGCTGGGGATCGAGGCGATCAGCCAGGGCGCGCGCTGGTGCCTGCTGGTGGATGACAGCGCCGACTCCAGAGCCTTGCAGCGCGAGAATGTCGAAGCCCTGGGCCTGACGGGCGCGACGCGCATCTGGCGGCGCGATGCCACCGATCTGGGTCCCATTGGCCCCTCGGCGGGCGGGCCGTTCAATCTGGTGTTTCTCGACCCGCCCTATCGCAAAGACCTCATCCCCAAGGCACTCAAGAGTCTGAAAGACGGCGGCTGGCTGGCGGACAAGGCTTTGCTGATCATTGAAAGCAATGCGGGCGAAGAGATTGATCTCGCGGGTTTCACTTTGATCGACGAGCGCGATTATGGCGAAACCCGGGTGCGGTTTCTAACGGCGGCCGAATAAGTGAGCCGGCGGCGCACATGGCGCGCGAGCATGTCCAGTGGACATGCGAGAGACGGCGAACGCCGCGAGCTTGGGCGAGCGGCAAAACGGACAACGCACCAAAGCGCGTTATCTTCGCCCGAACAATTTCTCGATATCAGCTAATTTCAGCTCGACATAAGTCGGGCGGCCGTGATTGCACTGGCCGCTATGCGGCGTGGCTTCCATTTCCCGCAGCAGCGCATTCATCTCATCGGCATTCAGCCGCCGCCCGGCGCGCACGCTCATGTGACAGGCCAAGGTGCCGGAAACTTCCTCCAGCCGCTCCTTCAGCGACAGCGCATTGCCGGTCTCGGCGATCTCGTCCGCCAGATCGCGTATCAGACCCTTCACATCCAGCTTGCCCAGCATGGCGGGGACTTCGCGGATCACCAGCGCGTCTGGACCGAATTCCTCAATCACCAGGCCCAGCTCCGCCAGTTCGGCGGCGCGGGCGGCGACGCGGGTGACTTCGGACGGGTCCATTTCCACCACTTCGGGGATCAATAGCGGCTGGCGGGCGATGCCGCCCTCGGCCAGCGCCTTTTTCATCCGCTCATAGACCAGTCTTTCATGCGCGGCATGCTGGTCCACGATCACGATGCCGTCGGCGGTCTGGGCCACGACATAGGT
>CBHTTW010000498.1:0-1796 GCA_966096025.1 uncultured Alphaproteobacteria bacterium
AATTCCGGATCGGGAATTCCGGTCTTGGCGTCCAGCGACACCAGCTGATAGCCGATGGTGACATAGAGGATGCGTTCCTTGTCGCCTTCGCTCCAATAGCCGACGCCGCGCCCGGAAAGCTGGCGCGGAGCATTGCGGGCGCGCGGACCTTCATCCGGGGTGCGGTGCATCCAGAGCAGTTCGCCATTGGCGGCGTCCAGGCAGATCACGTCGCGGCGCGAACCGGCGGTGGCGAACAGGCGCCCTTTGATCAACAGCGGGGTGCATTGCAGGATGAATTCGGGGCGGTTGCCCAGATTGTCGGTCTTGAACTGCCAGGCCACTTCCAGCTTGCTGAAGTTCGAACCGTTGATCTGGTCCAGCGGTTGATAGCGCCAATAGCCCAGATTGCCACCATAAGTCGGCCATTCGGTGTCCGGTGGATTGGTCTGCGCGCGCAAGGGCGAAGCGGCCAGCGCCACACCGGCGGCCGTGGTGGAAAGCATCAAGCGTCGGGTGAGGGCGTGCATACGATCTCTTCAGATTGAGGATAGGGGGAAAGCTCAACGCTGCGGCGGCAGCACCGGGGGCGGTGTGGGAAGCGGCGCATAAGCGGTGGGCGGCGGTGGCGGCTCGTTATTCCTGAGCGGCAGGGTGAGAATATTGTTCAGGCCTTGAACCGGATTGATCACCGGGAAGGGCACGGGTTGCTGGTTCTGGCAGGTCTGGCCATAAGGGCAATAGGGCCGCGGCACTTGTGCCAAAGCGGGCGCCAGCGCCGGCGTGGCGGCAAACAGCAAAGCCAGCGCACAAACCAATCTCATCCAACAGTCCTAGCGTTCGGTGAAGTGGAATTGCGCTCCGGACCGGACGCCGGTCGGCCAGCGCGATGTCACCGTCTTCAATCGCGTATAAAAGTGTACGCCTTCGGGCCCGTAAACGCCATGCGAGCCGAAAATCGACGATTTCCAACCTCCGAAACTGTGAAAGCCCACCGGAACCGGAATCGGAACATTGATCCCCACCATGCCGACCTGGATACGTCCGGAAAAATCGCGCGCCGCATCGCCGTCGCGGGTGAACAAAGCGGTGCCGTTGGCGAAGGGATTGTTGTTGATCAGGCGCACCGCCTCTTCGTAATCCTTGGCGCGCACCACCGACAGGACCGGCCCGAAAATCTCGTCGCGATAGACGCTCATTTTCGGCGTGACGCGGTCGAGCAGGGTGCCGCCCAGCCAGAAACCGTTTTCATAGCCCTGCAGTTTGAGGCCGCGTCCATCCACCACCAGCTCGGCGCCTTCCGTTGCGCCGGCATCGATATAAGAAGAGACCTTGTCGCGATGCGCCTTGGTCACCAGCGGCCCCATCTCGGCGCCGGCATCTGTCGCGGGTCCGATCTTGAGCGCCTGCACCCGCGGCTTGAGTTTGGCCACCAGGGCGTCGGCGGTTTTTTCGCCCACCGGCACCGCCACCGACACCGCCATGCAGCGTTCACCGGCCGAACCGTAACCCGCGCCCATCAAGGCATCGGCGGCCTGGTCGAGATCGGCATCGGGCATCACCACCAGATGGTTCTTGGCGCCGCCCAAAGCCTGCACCCGTTTTCCATTGGCGGCGCCGCGCGCATAGACATATTGCGCGATGGGGGTAGAGCCGACAAAACTGACGGCGGCGATGCCGGGATGATCCAGGATGGCGTCGACCGCCTCCTTGCCGCCATGCACCACATTCAGCACGCCATCGGGCAGACCGGCCTCGCGCCACAGGTCGTGCAGCAGATTGGGCGCGGAAGGATCGCGTTCCGACGGTTTGAGAAT
>CBHTTW010000499.1:0-1790 GCA_966096025.1 uncultured Alphaproteobacteria bacterium
CTAACGCGTTGCACGCCCAAGAGATCAAGAACAAAAATCTTGCCGTCGCCGATCTTGCCGGTGCGCGCCGATTTGGTGATGGCGGAGATGGCGTCATCCACCCGATCGTCGGACAGCGCCACTTCGATCTTCAGCTTGGGCATGAAGGAAATGGTGTATTCGGCGCCGCGATAGATTTCGGTATGGCCCTTTTGCCGGCCGTAGCCGCGCACTTCGGTGACCGTCAAACCGTTGAGTCCGATCTCGGTGAGCGCCTGGCGCACATTCTCGATCCGGTGGGGTTGGATGATTGCGACAACGAGTTTCATGGTGAGATTCCCCGTTCCTAACGGTTGGTGTGATAGCCGGTTTCGCCATGGGAGGTGAAATCCAGGCCCTGGGTTTCGTGTTCGGGATCCACCCGCAGCCCAACCAGCATGTCGGTGAGCTTGGTGATCACATAGGTCGCCACGGCAGAAAACAGCGCAACCACCAGCACGGCGATGGCCTGGGCCTGGAACTGCTCGCCCACCGCATGATTGAGCTTGCCGCCGCCCGCGCCGATCAAGGTGAGGAACGGCAGCAACATGGTTCCCATCGCCCCGCCCACGCCGTGCACGCCCAACACGTCCAGCGCATCGTCCACCTGAATAACCCGCTTCACCGCCCACACCGCGGTGTAGCAGACACAGCTTGCCGCCGCGCCCAACAGCACCGCGGCCAGGGGACCGGCGACACCGGCGGCAGGCGTGATGGTGGCGAGGCCCGCGACGGTGCCGGTGACCGCGCCGACCAGGCTGGGCTTGCCGAACTTGATCCATTCGATCGCCATCCAGGCGATCGTGGCGCTGGCCGCCGACAAATGCGTCGCCAGCATCGCCATGCCGGCATCGGCATTGGCCGCCACCGCGCTGCCGGCGTTGAAGCCGAACCAGCCGACCCACAATAGCGATGCGCCCACCATCACCATCCAGGGGGCATGCGGCGGCCGGATGCCGTGGGGAAATTCATGACGCGGCGAGATCATCCAGGCGATGACAAGCGCGGATACGCCGGCGGTGACATGCACCACAATGCCGCCCGCGAAATCCATCACGCCCATCTTGGCCAGCCAGCCGCCGCCCCACACCCAATGGGCCACGGGGGAATAGACGATCAGCATCCACAGGCCGGAAATCACCAGCACGGCGGCAAAGCGGATACGCTCGACATAGGCGCCGATGATCAGCGCCGGGGTGATGACCGCGAAGGTCATCTGGAACATGACATAGACGCTTTCGGGAATCTTGGTGGCCGCACGCACGCCATCGCGCGCCATATTGCTCAGGAAGAAGGCCGCGCCGTCGCCCAGCCAGTCACCATCGCCGCTATAGGACAGGGAGTAGCCGAAGGCGAACCACAGGACCGAACACAGACACGCCACCGCGGTGCATTGCACCAAGACCGAAAGGATGTTCTTGGCCTGGACCAGCCCGCCATAGAACAGGGCCAGGGCGGGCAAGGTCATCAGCAGGACCAGCGCCGTGGAGGTCAGCATCCAGGCGGTATCGGCGGCGTCTATCACGGTTTTCCAGCCCCATCTTGTGCGGCGCGGTTGGCCCGGGCCTGCTTAATATCTAATCAGAGTGGCCAAAAACTATGCTGCCCGCAAGCCGAAGATTACACACAGGTAAGACTTTTCCACGGCCTGCATGATAAAGGAGCGACCGGCAACCCGGAGCGGTTGCGAAGCAACTGCGCAGGGCTGCCCGCGCGACCATAAAAAGAGCCGTCATGAAGCAAATTCCCCATTTGGTCGGTGCCAAACCCCT
>CBHTTW010000500.1:0-1771 GCA_966096025.1 uncultured Alphaproteobacteria bacterium
CATGCTTTTGTGGGCGGGCTTTGTTTCCATCCTGATCGGGCTGCTGGCGCTGACCATCGACCGCCCGCTGGCGCATTTCATCTATGATCATGTCAACGACCGCGCCCACAAGGCGCTGGACCGCATCACCCATTATGCCAAGGCCGGTCACTGGCTGGCCGCCGCGGTGCTGGCGCTGATTGTCGCCGCCGGGTTTCGTCATCTCAACATTCTGGCCGAAGAGGCCACCATGCTGGTCAACTACTCCTTGGCCTTCATCGCCAGCCTCAGCATGGGCAGCATGGTGCTGCATCTGATCAAGCTGGTGCTGGGCCGCCGCCGTCCGCGCGACGATATGGAGATGGGCCTGTACGGCTTCACGCCGCTGGCCTTCAATCCCGATTACAATTCTTTTCCCAGCGGCCATGCTTTGACCATCTGCTGCGTGGCGGTGATCTTCACTTGCGTGTGGCCGATGTGGTGGCCGGTCTGGTTTTCCATTGCCGCGCTGCTGGGTGTGACGCGCGCCTTGCTGACGGCGCATTTTCTCAGCGACGTGTTGATCGGCGGCGGCATCGGCTTGATCGCGGCGCGCGAAGTGCTGCTGCTGGGTTTTCCCGGTTTTTCGCCGGGCTGGTTCTAGCCCCGCCGCGCCCGGAAGAATTCCTTCAATATCTCGCCCGCTTCCAGCGCATGCGAGTCACTTTGCGTCACCGCCGGACGGTGATGGCAAGTGGGCTGCTCAAAGAAACGCGGTCCATGCAGCACCGCCCCGCCCTTGGGATCGCAGGCCGCGAACACCAGCCGCGCGATGCGCGCCATCGCCATGGCCCCGGCACACATGGCGCAAGGCTCCAGGCTGACAAAAAGACTGGCGCCGATCAGCCGCTCATTGCCCAGCACAGCTGCGCCTTTGCGCATCACCAGCATCTCGGCATGGGCAGTGGGGTCTTTGCGTTCCAGAATGCGATTGCCGTCGCGCGCCAACAGCGCGCCATCGGCGGCCAGCAGCACCGCGCCCACCGGCACTTCGCCCCGCAAGGCGGCGGATTTCGCTTCTTCCAGCGCCAGTGCTATGGCTTGGGCATCTTCCATGGGTTCAGGAGTTAGCATTGCCAGACGGCGATCGTATAGCAAAAGTCATAGCCCGCGCCGGGATCTGTTCCCGCCGCGACGCCGAAAAGCTGATCGCGGAAGGCCGGGTCAAGCTGGACGGCGTGCTGGTGACCTCGCCTGCCCTCAATGTCACCGCCAACAATGTGGTCCAGGTCGATGAAAAGCCGCTGGCCGAACCGGAAGGCGCGCGGCTGTGGCGCTATCACAAGCCGTCGGGCCTGGTCACCACCCACAAGGATGAAAAGGGCCGCCCCACCGTCTTCGCCAATCTGCCCAAGCATCTGGGGCGGGTGGTGTCGGTGGGACGGCTGGATTTCAATTCCGAAGGCCTGTTGCTGTTGACCAATGACGGCGATATCGCGCGCCGCCTGGAAATTCCCGCCGCGGGCTGGACGCGCAGCTATCGCGCGCGGCTGTTCGGCAAGGTGACGCAAGCCGATCTCGACAAGCTTGCCACCGGCATCACCATCGACGGCATCAAATATGGTCCCATCGTCGCCGATCTGGAGCGCAGCAAGGGCATGTACAGCTGGGCCACGGTCGGCCTGAAGGAAGGCAAGAACCGCGAGGTCAAACGGGTGATGGAGCGGCTGGGCCTGAAAGTCGCCCGCCTGATCCGCACCGCTTATGGGCCGTTCCAACTGGGTCAATTGGCCGAGGGCCAGGTGGAGGAAAT
>CBHTTW010000501.1:0-1700 GCA_966096025.1 uncultured Alphaproteobacteria bacterium
TGGCGCCATCGCCCCGGCGCAGCACCAGTTTGCCATCCAGGGATTTGTCCAGCGCCGTCAGGGAATGATGCAGCCACCAGCGTGACGCGCCACCCCATTTCCAGTCGCCTGGGCTTTGGTCGTCCAGCACGAACAGGCAGATCACCGGTTGGCCGGTTTTGGCCGCGAAAGACAATGCCGGATGGTCGCCTAACCGTAAGTCCTGCCGGAACCAGACAATGACCGGCTTCATTTATGCGCCTTTTCTAATGGTCGCACGGACGACGGCATCGCTACGCTCGCCTGTCCGATGCTCCGAGCTTGGAACATTCCGCATGCCGGTAGCAGCTGGTGAGATGGTCATTGACCATGCCCACCGCCTGGGCAAAGGCATAGACGATCACCGGGCCGCAGAAATTGAAACCGCGCTGTTTGAGTTCCTTGGCCAGGCCCTCGCTCATCGCGGTTTTGGCCGGCACCCGGCCCTTGCTGTTGAAGCGGTTGATCTTGGGCGCTCCATCGACATGCTTCCAGATAAGTTCCCGGAAGCCGCCCGGTTCCTTCTCCTCGATCTCGATCCACAGCTGCGCGCCCCGGATGGCGGCGTCGATCTTGGTCCGGCTGCGGACAATGCCTTCATTTTTCAACAGCCGCTCGACATCGCGCTTGCCATAGCGGGCGATTTTCTCCGGCGCGAAATCGTGAAAGGCTTTGCGGAAATTCTCCCGCTTGCGCAGGATGGTGATCCAGGAAAGTCCCGCCTGGAACCCATCCAGCACCAGTTTTTCATACAACGCGCGCGGGTCATATTCCGGCACGCCCCACTCGCTATCGTGATAGGCGCAGTAGAGCGGGTCTTCGCCCGGCCACCAGCAACGCTTTTTTTCCGTGCTCAAGCGAGCCACCCCGGTTTCCGCAACACGACCGGGATTCCGGCGGCGGCAATCTCGCCGCCCGCTTCTTCCAGCCGGTCCAATCGCACCAGGGCAAAGGCGGTTTGGCCGTAACTGGAAATCAGTTCACCGATCTCCACACCGCCCTTGGTCACCGCGCCTTCGGCGGGAAGCGGCGCCTCGGCCAACACCGTCAAAATCCGTTTGCGCGAGGTGGCGCGATGCTTCATCCGCGAGGTCAGTTCCTGTCCGATGTAGCAGCCCTTGGTGAAAGACACGCCGTTCAGCTCCGCCAGCCCCGCATCCAGGGCGAAGATTTTCTCCATGCCGAAATCGTCGCTCTCCGGAATGCCCAGCTCCAGCCGGTGCTGGTGATAGGCGCGCGGCCCCGCCAGATTGGCGGGCATTTCGGCATTGGCGCCGATGCTGCGCAGACCAAGACCGGTAAAGCGCGGATCGGCGAAGGTCACGGCCCCGTCGGCATAGGACAAAGGCCGATTGTCGGGATGGCCGGTCAGGTTGGCATACACACCAAGCTGATCGCGCGCCTCGATCTCCACCTTGGAGCGCAGCCGGTACATGCGCAGTTTCTTCAACAGCGCATCGCGCCGGTCCCGCGCCACATCCAACAGCAGCGCGCCATCGCCTTCGGTCACCAGGAAATCGAACAGGATCTTGCCCTGGGGCGAGAGCAGGGCGGCATACAGCCCGCTGCCCGGGGCCAATGCCGCGACATCATTGGTCACCAACCCTTGCAGAAAATCGCGCGCCTGCGGCCCGGAAATGGCCAGAACGGCGCGGTCATCCAGAAAAGCGGGTTCCATCCCC
>CBHTTW010000502.1:0-1691 GCA_966096025.1 uncultured Alphaproteobacteria bacterium
GTGGAACGCAAGAAGTATGGCCGGCCGAAGGCTCGCCGCAGCTTCCAGTTCTCGAAACGTTAATATCGTTTCGGCAAAAAAGAGAACGGCGCGGAGCAATCCGCGCCGTTTTTCTTTGGCGCGGTGGACGCGCGCGCCTATGCTGGTGTCACCAATTTCTCCGGGGAGGCGTCATGCGCGCCGTTGTTGCCGTCCTGCTTATGCTTGCCGCGGTGATGCCCGCTTCGGCGCGGTTGTGGAAAGCGACGCCGCAGCAGCAGGTCGCCGATTACCTTTCCATCCGGCACGACAAAAGCGACGGCACGGTGTCCGTCACCTGGATGGCTTCACCGCTGGTGGTAGCCGCTGCCAAGCCCGTGATGGACAAGTTTGTCGTAATCCAGATCATCCGAACCCGTCGCGGGCCTGACGGTGCCATAACCTGGGATGATGTGCAGGGTGTGCAGGTCAGCGACGGCACGGGTAATGCCCTGAAGGAAGTGCCCTCGGAACAGATTTTGCCGCTCCTGGTGGGCATGATCGCCACCACCGAGGCCACCCTCCGCCAGAATAGCCAAGGCAAAGCCAAGGTCTATTGGGGCGTCTATGAAGCAGGCGCCGTCAACGCCTGTCAGCGCGGCAAGCTCAATGTCAGCTTTGAAGGCGAGACCTACAATTTCGACACGCCCGTGCCGGGCTGTACGCCCCAATAGACGCTAGGGCGCCGGCGAAACGCGCTTGGAGGCGTCGAAGTCCGGCGGCGGCGGGCCGTAGGCATTGGAACCGGCATCGCCGGGCTGGCACCAGAAATAGATCAGCACCAGCATGGCGACAAAGACCGCGATGTTCAGCAGCGATAAAAGCGCGAAGGACGGTCCGAACACCAGAAACCCGAACCAGCCCATCGACATGGCGCCCAGCCAGGTGATCACCGTCGCCAATTGCGAGACGAAGGCGGCGAAGATCAGGATCCAGACCAGCCTTCCGTCGCGTCCGGTATCCTGCAACCGGCGCGCGCCCATTCCGGCCGAGGGCAACAGCATCGCCAGGTGATAAAGCCCCAGCACCGGCAGGAAGAGGACTGACATCAGGATGCTTGCCAGGATGGCGAAGGCGACATAGGCCAGCACGAAATACCAGAACTGCGCCCGGCCCACCCGCCCGTTCATGTCGAAGTAATGATCGACGACGCTGCTGCGGAAGTTTTCGAAAATCGCCTGGAAATCCATGCCATGCCCCCTGTTTTCGTCGGCGCCCTTGGAGTATCAGGCGCTAGCCCATTTTCAGCCGGTCGCGCCTCACCCCTGCGCCCGGCGCAGGACCGGAACGCACCCCTTACGGGACGAATTGAGCTAAGAACCACAGTCCCCGCATGTCAATGCGGGCAGGTCATCGAATGAGCGCGCAGGAATGAGCAAAGAAGCCAAAATCTTCATAGACGGCGCCGCCGGCACCACCGGGCTGGAGATCCGCGAGCGCCTGGCCGGGCGCGCCGGCCTGTCCCTGATCACGCTCTCGGATGCCGAGCGCAAGGACGCGGCCGCCCGCAAAGGTGCGCTCAACGCCGCCGACCTGGTCATTCTCTGCCTGCCCGACGAAGCGGCGCGCGAAGCGGTCGCCTTGATCGACAATCCCGCCGTGCGGGTGATCGATGCTTCCACCGCCCATCGCGTGGCGGAGGGCTGGACCTATGGCTTTGCCGAACTGGAGCC
>CBHTTW010000503.1:0-1656 GCA_966096025.1 uncultured Alphaproteobacteria bacterium
TTGGCGTCCGACAGGCGCGCCCGCAGCACGCGCTCGTTTCCGGCCACGATCTCCTTGCCGCCATCCTTGGCGATCATATTGGCGACCAGGGCAAAACGGTTGGCCATCTTTCCCGTCTTGGGATCGCGCAAACTGAAATACTTCTGATGCGTGCGCATCGAAGTCTGCAAAATCTCGGCCGGCACATCCATGAATTCGGGTTGGATGGTGCCGATATAGACGGTGGGCCATTCCGCCAGGCCGCAGACTTCGGCCAGCAGCCCCTCGTCCGGAATCATTTCCAGGCCATGGACAAAGGCCGCCTGCTTGACGCCTTCGAAAATGATGGCGGCGCGCTCCTCGGCTTCCAGCACGACATGGGCGGCTTTCAGCTTCTGGGCATAATCGTCAAAACGCTTGGCTTCGATCTTGCCTTCCGACAGGAAACGATGGCCGCGCGTATGCGTCCCGCTGGACACGCCAGCGAAGCTGAACGGCACCAGCTCGCCGTCAAAGGTGCAAAGTATGGAATGCAGCGGGCGCACCCAGCGCACCGCCAGGCCGGGCTTCCAGCGCATCGATTTGGGCCAGGGCAGCTTGGCCATCACGTCCGGAATAACTTCTGCCAGCACATGGGGCGTTTCGCGGCCCTTGCGCTCCACCACCGCCATATAAACATCGCCCTTGGGCGTCTTCTCGACCTTGAGCTGATCCTTGCTCAGGCCGGTCTTTTTCAGGAACCCGTCCAGCGCGACTTGCGGCGCATCGGTCTTTGGACCCTTCAATTCCTCACGCACATCACTCTGCTTGGCGGGCAGCCCGGCAATCGCCAGGGTCAACCGGCGCGGGCCCGCAAAGGCCTTGATGCCTTCGAACAAATAGCCACGATCGGTCAGGGCGCCGACCATCAACCGCTCAAGATCGCGCGCCGCACCCGCCTGCATGCGGGCGGGAATTTCCTCACTGAACAATTCCAGCAACAGATCGGGCATCAGCCGGCATCCTTGTCGGCGAAGCGCGGCTTGTATTCACCCATCGGCGTTTGCAGCCAGGCCTCGCAACAGGCCTGGGCCAGGGCGCGCACCCGCCCGATATAGGCGGCGCGCTCGGTGACCGAAATCACCCCGCGCGCATCCAACAGATTGAAGGCGTGACTGGCCTTGATGCACTGGTCGTAAGCAGGCAATGCCAGCTTCTTGCCGGAAAGAAGTTCACGACACTGTTTCTCGGCGTCCTGAAAATGCCGGAACAGGATTTCGGTATCGGCGCGCTCGAAATTGTAGGCGCTGAATTCCTGTTCGTTCTGGTGAAACACTTCGCCGTAACGGAACTGGTCGTTGAATTTCAGGTCATAGACAAATTCCACGTCCTGCACATACATGGCCAACCGTTCCAAGCCGTAGGTGATCTCGGCGCAGACCGGATCGCATTCGATGCCGCCCACCTGCTGGAAATAGGTGAACTGGGTGATCTCCATCCCGTCGCACCACACTTCCCAGCCCAGGCCAGCGGCGCCCAGGGTCGGACTTTCCCAATCATCCTCGACAAAGCGGATATCGTGCAGGTCGGGGTCCAGCCCGATGGCGCGGATGGAACCCAGATACAGCTCCTGCACATTCTCGGGCGCGGGCTTCAGGATCACCTGATACTGGTAATAGTGCTGCAACCGGTTGGGGT
>CBHTTW010000504.1:0-1647 GCA_966096025.1 uncultured Alphaproteobacteria bacterium
CGCCCTTCGCCCGCGCCTGGAGCCTGAACCTGATCGACAATGTGATCTATTCGCCGAGTGGCCGCGCCTGCGGCGAGATCACCGACAAGAACTCGATGGAATATGCCGCCGCGATGTCAGGCCTGCGCCGCGCCGGCTCGGGTCCCTTGCTCGACGCCTCGGCCCTGAATGCCGCCGATGTGCATGATTTGGCCAAGCCGGTGGTGACACATTTCTTCACCAGCGGCGCGCGTCCCGCCGCGCCCTGGGGCCGCGGCGGCGCGGTGCGCGCGCCGGGCGGCGTGGTGCTGGAAACCAGCAACGGCCGCTACGATCCGGCCGCCGGCGACTTCAGCGAAAGCGTGCTCAAGATCGCGCCCCGCGCGGCGCGCATCATGGACAGTTTCACCCCGTCCAACTGGATGGACAATCTGATGCACGACCTGTCGGGTTCGGCCAATCCGGTGGTGTTCAATTTCGCCGGCAAGACCTTGCTCGCCGTTTCGCAGAAGGAAGCGGTGCTGCGCATCCTGGACGCAACCAATCTGGGCGGCGCCAACCACCAGACGCCGCTGTGGCAGTCGCCCAAGCTGGGCAATGACCAGAAGACCGGCACCGATCCGGGGCGCGGGGTGTGGGGCGCCATCGCCACCTATGAAAATAGCGGCCGCCGCTTCCTCTATCTGCCGATGCTGGGCAATCCGTCCAAGGACGCGCCGGTCTTCCCCAAGACCAACGGCCCGATCCCCAATGGCAGCATCATGGCGTTTGAGGTGAAGAGTGACGGCGGCAAGATCAGCGCCGTTCCGGCCTGGACCTCCACCGACATGATCATGCCCGATCCGCCGGTGGTGGCGAATGGCGTGGTCTATGCCCTTTCCAGCGCCGGACAGGCGCGCCAGAACAGCGCCAAGGATGGCGATCCGCGCATGCCCTATGATGTCAGCGCGGTGCTGCGCTCCACCCCGGTCAGCAACATGACGCTCTATGCCTATGACGCCGAAACCGGCCAGCAATTATGGTCCAGCGGCAAGACGCTGACGGATTGGGTGCATTTCAGCGAGCCGGTGGTGGCGCTGGGTAAAATTTTTGTCGTCACCCATGACGCAAAAGTCGTGGCTTTTGGGCTCAAAAAATAGTCACGCACAGAGAATAGTCAGAAAAATATAATTGTTTCAAAGGCTTGCGTGCATCCTCTTGTGAGGCTACTTGTCTGTTGTCTGAGCAGAACAAGACGCACAGGAGATACGCCATGAAGCACATGATTCTCGCAGCCGCTTTCAGCCTGATCGCCGCGCCCGCTTTTGCCGGCGGTGGCGCCGATGCGCACAATGCGCAGCAGCAGAAGGCCAGGAACTTCACCACCACCCAGATGGGCAGCTCGGTGCGCGACGACAGCGCGCGCGGCCAGCGCAATGAAAATCTGCGCAATGCCGCCCAGAATCGCAGCGAAAATGGCCGCGCCGCGGTGCGCGGTCTGCCGCATTATTATTGATACAAAGGCCCTTAACCGGGCCACTGATGAATTGTCACCAGTGTCAGCCGCCTCGCGCCTTCCGGCGCGGGGCGGTTTGTTTTTGTGACGAAGAATTATAACAAATGACAGGAAGCCAAGATTTCCTTCGCCGGAACCGGACAGCGCCCCTGATCGCGACATTCCGTTACAAT
>CBHTTW010000505.1:0-1646 GCA_966096025.1 uncultured Alphaproteobacteria bacterium
CTTTATGAATCGCGCAAACATTTGCCCGATCCTGTCGGGCTCTATCACTATTCCAAGCCGCCCTGGTCCGGCGGCGACATGAAAGGCAAGGCAATGCTGGTGCGCGCCGAGCAGGGCGCCGGCGATATTATTCAGTTCTCGCGCTACACGGTCTTGCTCAAGGACAAGGGCGCCAAAGTCATCTTGGCAGTCCCGGGGAAATTGACCCGTTTGCTCAAGAGCCTGCCGGTGGAGATTGTCGCTGAGGACGGAGCTGCGCCCGATTTCGATCATCATGTTTCCTTGATGAGCCTTCCCTTGGCGTTTCAAACCACCCTGGAAAGCATACCGGCCGATACGCCCTATCTTTCGGCCGAGCCGGAACGGGTGGAACTATGGAAGAACAAAATCGGCGATGCCGGATTCAAGATCGGCATTGTCTGGCAATCCAGCGCCTCCGGCGCGGCAATCGGCAAATCCTTTGCGTTGCGCCACTTGGCCAGCCTTTCCCAGATTCCCGGGGTGCGGCTGATCAGCCTGCAACGGCATGATGAGGCCGGCGATGCGCGCGATTTTCCGGTCGAGCAATTGGGCCCGGAGTTCGATGGCGGCGCCGACGCCTTTATCGACAGCGCCGCGGTGATGCAGGCGCTGGATCTGGTGATCACATCGGACACGGCAATCGCCCATCTTGCTGGCGCCTTGGGGCGCCCGGTCTGGCTGGCGCTGAAATATGTCCCCGATTGGCGCTGGCTTTTGGACCGCCCCGATACGCCCTGGTACCCGGACATGCGCTTGTTCCGCCAGCCCGCGAGCGGCGATTGGGATGGCGTGTTCGGGCAAATCCAGGCCGAGCTGACCGCCCTGGTGGCCGGTCAAGGTTAAGCACCCTGTTACCAACCCGTTGTGGAACAAGGATGATTCCCCGGTTGCCTCTCAAACGGGCTTTTGGCAATCTCCGCCCGCCCTTGAAGCGGCGAGTCCGGCCTTGAGTCGAGACACCGGCCATGGGGATCGGCGAGAGCCAATCCCTTCTTCTTCAAAAAGGGACGCTCCCCCGACCCACTGAAAAATCACCACGAGGGGACAGTTATGGAACTACAACTGATTTTGGCCAGCGGCGTGCTCGCGCTGCTCTATGGCCTCTGGACCATCCGGTCCGTGTTGAGCCTGCCTGCGGGCAATGCCCGGATGCAGGAAATCGCCGCCGCCATCCAGGAAGGCGCCGCCGCCTATCTCAACCGCCAATACACCACCATCGGCGTCGTCGGCGTGGTGATCTTCGCGCTCGCCTTCTTCTTTCTGGGCTGGCAGGTGGCGCTTGGCTTCTTGATCGGCGCGGCCCTGTCGGGCGCCGCCGGTTATGTCGGCATGTATGTCTCGGTCCGCGCCAATGTGCGCACCACCGAAGCGTCGCGCTCCGGCCTGGCCAAGGGCCTGTCGGTCGCGTTCCGCGCCGGCGCCGTCACCGGCATGCTGGTGGTGGGCCTGGGCCTGCTCGGCGTGGCGGGCTATTACGCCTTCCTGACCGGCGGCCTGCACCTGGATCTGGCGGTGTCGGAAGACAATCGCATCATCGTGGACAGCCTTGTCGGCCTTGGCTTCGGCGCCTCGCTGATCTCCATCTTCGCCCGTCTGGGCGGCGGCATCTTCACCAAGGGCGCCGA
>CBHTTW010000506.1:0-1645 GCA_966096025.1 uncultured Alphaproteobacteria bacterium
GGCCCGCCGCGGTCAGCGCCGCCAGCATCAAAAAGCCGATGCCGCCGCCGAAATAGCCGCCATAGACCGAGATGCAGAATTGCGCGACGCCCGCGCCGGCCTTGCCCAGCACCGGCGGACGGTCGGCCTTGCGCGGCACAAAGCTGCCATAGGCAAAGACGCTGGTGGCGAACAGCACCAGCCAAGGCACCAGCGCCTTGAAGATGTCGGACGGCGTCACCAGCAGCAGCACCGCGCCCAGAATGCCGCCCAGGAAGGAAATCACCACCAGCGCCTTGAAGGACAGGCCTCCAGCCCCGGCGACATGTCCGCGCCCGCCCCAGCTGGAGGTGATCTGGCCGGGAAACAGAGCGATGGTGGAGGTGATATTGGCGGCCAGCGCGCTCATATTGGTGAGCATCAGGGCCGGCAGGGTCAGAAACGTCCCCCCGCCCGCCAGGGCATTCTGGATGCCCGCCCAGACCGAAACAAAAAAGAGAATGACCAGCGCCGTCATGGCTTTGCCTGTGGCACACAGGCCGGGCCGAGGCAAGCACTCAGACTTTGTCACTCTCCTCGGCGGCGCGGCGGGACGGGATCAGTTTGGCCCGGCGCACCGCTTCGCCCAGATAGCCGGGCGGTTCGCGCCAATCATCCTGGGGCGTCTTGGCCGGCTCCTGCTCTTTGTCCTTGGGGCAACACCCAGGCATGAAGAAATCCCCGTGCATTCGAACGGTATAATCCGGCTTGGGGGAGCCTGTTCCGGCGAATGAAGGTAAACGGTCCTTGGGTGATATTCGGTCGCAGCGCACCTGTTGCCGTCTGGCCTGCTTGGGGCCGCCATGCGGCCTTTGCACAACCCCGGCCGGCCCAATTGCTTATAGTTACACCAGCGGAAGGGCTGTCATGAAAGCGCATTTGTCCTGGCGCGATGCCTTGCTGGCATTGGCGATCGTCTTCGTCTGGGGCACCAATTTCGTGGTGATCCGGCTGGGGCTGGATGCGCTGCCGCCTTTGTTCTTCGCCACTTTGCGGTTTCTGTTCGTCCTTTTGCCGGCCGTCTTTTTTCTCCCCAAGCCCAAAGTTTCCTGGAGCAACTTGGCCCTGTACGGCGTGTGCATCGGACTGTTTCAATTCGGCCTGCTGTTCATCGCCATGAACGGTCATATCCCGCCGGGCCTGGCCTCGCTGGTGATTCAGATGCAGGTCTTCTTCACCATCGCGCTTTCGATGTGGCGCACCGGCGAGCGGCTGAAGCCGCATCAGCTGGCGGCCTTCGCGCTGGCGATTGCGGGCATGGCGGTGATCGCGGCGCATAACGGCCATGGCGTCACCTTGCTGGGTCTGGGTTTGGTGCTGGCGGGAGCGATGGGCTGGGCGCTGGGCAACCAGGCCGGGAGGGAAGCAGGACAAGGAGCGACCGGCAACCCGGAGCAAAGCGGAGGGCCTGCCGGCGCGACCAAAAATCAAATCAACATGTTGGCCTATGTGGTGTGGGCGGCCTTGTTCTCGGTGCCGCCGCTGCTGGGCCTTTCGCTGCTGCTGGAAGGCCCGGTGGCGATCACGGCCGGCATCCTCCGCTCCAATTGGATCACCTGGGCGGCGGTACTCTGGCAGTCGGTCGGCAACACCATGTTCGGCTATGCCTGCTGGGGCTGGCTGTTGT
>CBHTTW010000507.1:0-1640 GCA_966096025.1 uncultured Alphaproteobacteria bacterium
CGAAGGGCCGGGGTCTTGTGCGTCATGGGGTCGTCGAAAGGCTTGCCCGTATTGCCTAGACGGGCCGCGCCTTTCTCCTGCCCACGTCACAAAATCCCTCCGGCGCAGTGGTTCAATCTGGTCCCAACTTGCTCTCTCCTTCCCTGCATTCCCCTTTTTTGCTCTAGTAAGCAAAAAGGGGAAACAGATGGGCCTCAAACATATCCTCCTGTCCGGCCTGATGCTGTTGTCGGTGCCTGCTCAGGCCGCCAAATACATATTGTATGTCGGCAGCTATACCGCCGGCACCTCCAAGGGCATCTATGGCTGGAGCTTCGACAGCGCCAGCGGCAAGATCGCGCCGTTGGGATTGATGGCACAGACGCCTCAGCCGGCGCATCTGTGGATCGCGCCCAACAACAAGACGCTCTACACCGTGAATTGGGAGGACAAAGGCGGGGTCAGTTCCTATCGCATCGATGCCAAGACCGGCGCGCTGACATTCTTGAACAAGACTTCGTCGCACGGCGCCCAGCCCAATCAGGTGGTGGTCGATCCGACGGGCCAGGTGGCGGTGACGGTGAATTACACCAGCGGCACCCTGGCGGCTTACAAATTGGAGCCCGATGGCAAGCTGGGTGAAGCATTCTTCTCCGTCAAACATGAAGGCAAGCCGCTGTCCGCCGCCCAGCCTGGCCCCAAACAGCATGGCATCCAGTTCAGCAAGGACAATAAGACCATGTTCATCGCCGATCTGGGGCTGGACCGGGTCTATAGCTACCGCTTCGATGCCGCCAAGCCGTCGATCACCGATCCCACCTATGTCAGCACCCATGCCGGGGCAGGGCCGCGCCGCATCCAGATGTCGCCGGACGGCAAATTTCTATACGTCGATCACGAGACCGATTCCGAAGTCGGGGTCTACACCATCGATGGCGGCAAGCTGACGGAAATCCAGACGGTCAGCACCCTGCCGGCGGATTTCAAGGACCGCAACACCACCGCCGAGATCATCATCTCCGCCGATGGGCGGCATCTCTATGTCGGCAATCGCGGCCATGACTCTGTGGCGATCTTCACCATCGATCCCAAGACCGGCATGCTCAGCAATCTGGAAAATGTGCCATCGGGCGGCAAGACGCCGCGCAATCTGCGCTTCGATCCCACGGGCAACTGGTTCTTCGCCGCCAACGAAGGCGGCGGCAATATCACCCAGTTCAAGGTGGATAAGAAAACCGGCCGCCTGACCCCCACCGGCGTTACCGGCGAGATCAACACCCCGGGCGGGATGTATTTTCTGAAACTGCCCTGAACTAGTTTTTCACTTTCAAGAACTCTTCCGGCTTGAGTGCGCGGTCGGTAAATCGCGCCTGCGCCACCGAGCCGGTGAACCAGTTCACATGATTGATGCGCACGCCCACCATCATATGGCCCGCGCCATGGGGGGTGAAGGCGACATCGGCTTCGTTTTCCAGCACGCCATTGACGTAGGAGCGGTAGGTCTTGCCGTCATAACTCTGCTGCACCGCATACCATTGATTGATGGGATGCGTCTTTTTCGGATCGATCAGCGCCTTGCTGCCGGCGGCGCTGTTGACGAAAGCATCCAGATACCACGCGCCATCCTTCACCCGCACTTCGAACATGAAGCGCGGATTGGG
>CBHTTW010000508.1:0-1634 GCA_966096025.1 uncultured Alphaproteobacteria bacterium
ACCGCATCCGCCCTGCCCTCGGCGATGGCGCTTTGCGCGCTGGCCAGGGTGAAGCCCTCATTGGCGATGAACGGTCCGCCGAATGCCGCCTTGATCGCCGGGCTGATGCTTTCGCGGTTCTTGATTTCGCGCGGCCGGCCCTGGCTGTCGACCAGTTTGGTGTCGGGACCGATCTCGGCCTCGCGGGTGCAGATCCAGCCCAGCTTGCGGGTGCCGAGTTCGCGCGCCACATAGGTGAAGGTGCCCAGCCGGTCGCTGTCGCCCATATCGTGGCTGTCCATGCGCGGCGCCAGATGCATGCCGACGCGATCCGCGCCCCACACAGCGATGCAGGCATCGGTGACTTCCAGCATCAGCCGGGCGCGGTTGGCAAGCGGCCCGCCATAATCGTCGCCGCGCTTGTTGGTGGAATCCTGCAGAAACTGGTCCAGCAGATAGCCGTTGGCGCCGTGAATATGCACGCCGTCGAACCCGGCCCTCAGCGCATTCTCCGCTCCGCGCCGGAAGGCGGCGATGATGGCGGGGATTTCTTCGCGCTCCAACGCGCGCGGGGTGACGAATTCCTTTTCGGGCCGCACCAGCGAGACCCGGCCCGCCGGCCTGACCGCGCTGGGCGCTTCCGGCAGGGCGCCATTGAGGAAAATGGGATCGGAAACCCGCCCCACATGCCAAAGCTGCAGCACCATCTTGCTGCCCGCGTCATGCACCGCCTTGGTGATCTTCTGCCAGCCTGCCGTCTGTTCGTCCGACCAGATGCCCGGAGTGGCGGCATAGCCCACGCCCATGGGCGAAACCGAGGTCGCTTCGGAAATGATCAGGCCCGCCCCGGCGCGCTGGACGTAATATTCCTGCTGCAGCGGCGTCGGCACGCGGCCGTCGGGGGTGGCGCGGCTGCGGGTCAGCGGCGCCATGATGATGCGGTTGGACAGCTGGAGCGCGCCCAGCTTCAGGGGATCGAACAAAGTTGGCATGGGACCTCGGACACTTCGACAACGGTCTAAGAGTTAGGCATCGCCCGGCCCGTCTGCAACCGTGACGGCAACAGGGTTATCAGGCCAGCCGCCCGATTGCGTCGGTCAGCCGCACCGCCAGCGCCGCCGCCTCGGCGCGCTTTTCCCGCTGTTCCGCCAGCACATCTTCCGGCGCCTTGGCGACAAACTGCTCGTTCGACAGTTTGGCGTCAAAACGGGCGACCTCGTCCTGGACCTTCTTGAGGTCTTTTTCCAGCCGCGCCCGTTCCTTGGCAAAATCGATCACATCGCCCAGCGGCAAGGCCACCACCGCCTCGCCCAGCACGAATTGCGCCGAACCTTTGGGAATGGCATCCGCCGGATCGGCCTGGGTGAGCCGCGCTAGAGTCATGATCACATCCTTGTTGCGCGCCAGCCGTTCCTTGGCGGTCGCATCCGCCCCGGTCAGAACCAGAGGGATTTTCGCACCCGCCGGAACGTTCATTTCGGCACGCACCGAGCGCACGCCCTTGATCAGGTTCATCACCCATTCCATCTCGGCGGATGCCGCGGAATAGTCCGGCGTCTGCGACAGATCGGGCCACGGGGCGACCACAAGCAGGGAGTCGCGCGGCGTCGCGGCCGTCACCGCCCACAATTCCTCGGTGATGAAGGGCGCGAAGG
>CBHTTW010000509.1:0-1605 GCA_966096025.1 uncultured Alphaproteobacteria bacterium
GCGGCCTGGAAGCCGCCTATGAAGCCATGCTGAAGGAAAAAACCTAGCCCGGCAGCCCTGCGGCGAGCGCGGCGTAAAGCGGGTTGCCCGGCTCAAGTTTCGCCAGCAGGCGCTGGCAGGCGGCCCGCGCTTCGGCGTTCCAATCGGCGCTCAGCGAGGCGGCAAGCTGCGCCTGGCTTTTCAGGATCACGCCGTCATCCAGAATCTTGAGGCCATTGTCCTTCAAGGTCGCGCCGGTGGTGGTGATGTCCACGATCACTTCCGCCGTTCCCGCCGCCGGCGCGCCTTCGGTGGCGCCCGCGCTGGGCACGATGCGGTAATCGGTGATGCGCGCCTGGGCGAAAAAGCTGCGGGTCAGCTGGGCGTATTTGGTCGCAACGCGCAGGCGGCGGCGATGGGTCTGGGCATAGGCGGCGCAGACATCGTCCAGATCGGCCATGCTGGAAACATCGATCCAATATTGCGACACCGCCACCACCACATCGGCAAAGCCGAAGCCCAGGCCTTTCAGCAACTGCATGCGGCCTTCCAGCTCGGGCGCTTCCTCGCGCAGCAGATCCTCGCCGGTGATGCCCAGATGAATGTCGCCGGCAAGCAGGGAAGACGCGATCTCCGCCGCCGACAACAGCATCACTTCGACATCGGGAAAGCCGGCAAAGCTGGCGCGATAACCGCGCGCGCCCACCGTCTGCTCCATGGTCACGCCGGCGGAAGCGAACCAGGCATTGCAATTGTCCTTCAGGCGGCCCTTGGAGGGGATCGCGAGTATCAGCGCGGTCATTTCGCGCCTCCCGCGGCGGCCAAGATGCGCTCGGTGCGCAGGGCGCAGCCGATGGCGCTGACCGGTTTCTTGGCGCCCAGCATCTCCATCATGGAGTCATAGCGCCCGCCGCCCGCGATCTGCACCGGGCCTTCCCTGTCGCGCGCCCAAAGCTCGAACACAAAACCGGTATAATATTCCATGTTGCGGCCGAAATGGGCGGTGAACTGAACCTTGGCCAGGTCCATACCCAAGGATTTCAAGGTCGCCAGCCGCGCATCCATCGCCGCCAATTGCGGATCCAGATCGATCGCGGCGGTCTTGAGCAGGGCGCGTATCTTGGCCAACGCCTCTTCGGCCGGTCCGGAAATATCCAGCAGCTCGGCAATGGCGTCGGCGACCTTGCCGTCCAGGCGCAAATTGGCGGCTTCCGCGGCGCGGTCCAGCGCGCGCGCGATGATTTCCTCGCGCGAACGGCCCGCCGCCGGCGCATCGGCGCGAGCGTCCAGCAAGGCTTCGATCTCGGCGCGGCTGGCGGGCAATTTTCCGCCGCCTTCGCCATGGCCCAGCCAATAGAGCAAGGACTCCACATAACCGGCGCGCCAGAAATGCCGCTTAAGGCGCGCGCGCCATTGCGGCGGCAAGGCCAAGGCATCGACCAGGGCGCCGAACAGCGCCAGATCGCCGATGCGCAGCGAAAAATCCTCCAGGCCGCAGACCCGCAAGGCTTCAACCGTCAGCGTTAGAATCTCGGTTTCCCCAGCGGCGGCGTCCGCCAGCCCCAGCAGTTCGACCCCGGCTTGGAAGAACTGGGTCGGACGATTGGGCTCGCCCGGCTGATGGCG
>CBHTTW010000510.1:0-1577 GCA_966096025.1 uncultured Alphaproteobacteria bacterium
GCCGAGATTTCGACAGCGAGCATTTTCACTTGCTGGGGACTTCGGGCACCGTCACGACCCTGGCGGCCATCGCGCTCAAGCTGCCGCGCTACAATCGCACCCGGGTGGACGGCAGCTGGCATGAGACCGCGCATATGCTGCGGGTGGTGGAACGGCTGCTGGGCCAGGACACCGCAGCCCTGGCCAAGATCGGCAGTATCGGCAGCGAACGCGCCGACCTGATGCTGCCCGGCTGCGCCATTTTCTGCGCCATCTGTTCGCTGTGGCCCGCGCCGGTGCTTCGCGTCGCCGACCGCGGCCTGCGCGAAGGCATGCTGCGCCGTTTGAGCCGGGAACTGATATGAGTTTTTGGGCATGAAGAGCGGTGATGCTTCGGGACGCGGCCGCGTGCCCGTGAAAGTCAAAAAGGATCGCGGTCGCACGGCGTCCTCGCGCGCCTGGCTGCAACGCCAGCTCAACGATCCCTATGTTGCCGCCGCCAAGTCGGCCGGCTATCGCAGCCGCGCCGCTTTCAAACTGGTTGAGCTGGACCAGAAATTCCGCTTTCTCAAAAAGGGCGCGCGGATATTGGATTTGGGCGCCGCGCCCGGCGGCTGGAGCCAGGTGGCTGCGGCCAAGGGCGCCACGGTGGTGGCGGCCGATGTGCTGGAGATGGAAGAGATTCCCGGCGTTACTTTTTTCCGGGCCGATCTCACCGACCCGGACGTGCCCCAGATGCTGAAGCAGGCGCTGGCGGGCCCGGCCGATATCGTGCTGACCGACATGGCCGCACCCACCACCGGCCATCGCGCCACCGACCATATCCGCACCATCGCGCTGGTCGAGATCGCGCTGGAGGTGGCGCTGGATGTGCTCAAACCCGGCGGCACGTTTGTCGGCAAGGTGTTTCAGGGCGGCTCGTCCAACGAGCTTTTGGCGCGGCTCAAGAAAAATTTCCGCGAGGTCAAGCACGTCAAGCCGCCGGCCTCGCGCCAGGAGTCGGTGGAGCTCTATGTGGTGGCGGCGGGATTCAAGGGGCCGGCGAAATAAAGCCCCGGCCGTTTCCAGCCGGGGCTCATTTCCTTCAAAGATATTTTAGCGGACGTGCTTGAGACTGATCTGGCCGATGCCGGCCGCCACGTTCAGGCCGGTGGAGCCTTCCACGCTCAGCGGCTGCAAGGCAATCGACTTGTCCAAGCCGCCGATCAGCACATTGGCACCCAGGCCGACGCCGACATTGGCCTGCGCGGTGGCGCCGGCATATTCGCCCTCAACCGCGCCGGGGCGCACGTCGGAAGCCGGGGCGAACACCGCCCAAACCAGCTTGCCCTTGCCGGTATAGCCGATATCGACGCCCCACTTGGAGATCGTGCCGGCATAATGCTCGACCGCCGCCTTGGTCGGTTCGTAGGAGCAACGCAAATCCTTGGACGAACCAAAGACAAAGCCCATGCCGCCCGCGACATTGCAGGTCAGGGTGCCGACCTTCACACCGGCGGGCGCCGCATGGGCCGAGGCGATGGCAAGCCCGGTGACGGCCACAGCCGCGCCAAGCATCAAACGGAACGTCTTCATGTCGTAATCTCCTCTGGGGGACA
>CBHTTW010000511.1:0-1561 GCA_966096025.1 uncultured Alphaproteobacteria bacterium
CTTCGACAAGGACGATACCAGCTACAAGTCGCTCAAGGCGGCGCTGGAAGGCGGCATCGAGGGGCGTCCCGCCAACACGATTTTCTACGCCACCTCCAACCGGCGGCACCTGATGCCGCGCGACCTGGTCGACAATGAACGCGGCACCGCGATCAATCCCGGCGAGGCAGTGGAGGAAAAAGTTTCGCTGTCAGACCGTTTCGGCCTGTGGCTGGGTTTTCATCACTGCGGCCAGGACGAATATCTCGCCATGATCGACGGCTATGCCGCCTTCCATCATCTCAAGATCGCGCCGGAAGAATTGCGCAAGCGGGCGCTGGCCTGGTCGATGGGACGCGGCGGACGGTCCGGGCGGGTTGCATGGCAGTTTATTCAGGATTTGGCGGGCGAACTCGGCCAAAAACTCGACGCATAATGATGATTGCCCGCAACAATGTGATTGCCTAGCGACAGCGTAGGCAATCGCCCGCCAAATGCGGGAGAGCTGGGCCAGAAGCTGGACTAGCTACTCTCTTGTCATGCCCGCTTTCGCGGGCATGACAAGGAAGGTCAGTCGAAAGGGTTCCAGTTGTTGGCCGTGTTCGACGACAGATACGAGCGCGGATTGACCGGGGTGGTCGCCGAGCGGATCTCGAAATGCAGCTGCGGCGTGGAAACGTCGCCGGTCTGGCCGGTATAGCCGATCAGCTGGCCGCGCTTCACAACAGCGCCTTTGGCAACCACCAGGCTTTCGGCATGGGCATAAGCGGTGGTGTAGCCGCCGGAATGTTTCACCAGCGCAAGGTTGCCGTAATTCTTCAAGTCGCTGCCGGCATAGGTGACGGTGCCCGCGGCGCTGGCCCGGATGGGCGTGCCCCAGGCGGCCGCGATATTGATGCCGTCATTCTTGCCGCCATTGGCGGTGGCGCCGAAATCGGCAATCACCCGGCCGCTGACCGGCCACTCAAAGGCCGGCGCATCGCCGGCCGGCGCGCCAAGCGGCGGCAAGGCCTGGGAGGAAATCTTGGTGTAAGGCGCGGCATCGCGCGTGACATAGTCGGTGGGCGCCGCTTTCTGACCCTTTTTGTAGCTATAGGTCTTGGCGGCGGCATAGCGGCGGGGAAGCTTGTCGTTGACGCCCCAATCGAACACGGTGCGCGGACTGTCGGGCATGCAGCCGGCCAGGAACGCCGCCGCGGTGCACAGCAATGCAAGCTTGGAAATCGGACCCATGATGTGTGCGCCTCTAGCACTGTCTCGATTCGGATCATGGCCGGGAAAAAGTTTAGAAGGCTTTAACCATATCCGCCGCAGCCGAAAGTTCCCGCGCGCCCTTTTCCGCGAAAAGGCGCGGGTGGCGCCTTTTCGCGCGTCACAAAGGTTAACGATTGCTTTATTTCGCCAAGCCTACTTGGTGAAGATGGGCCTGAGACCGCCAAGAACCGACGGTTCCGTCAAGTTCAGGTGCAGCGGCGTCACCGCGATGTAATCGGCATAGACCGCGCCGACATCGCTGTCGGGCGGCGGCGTGGCTTTGCGGCGGCGCAGACCGATCCAGTAATAGGCGCGCTGGCGCGCATCG
>CBHTTW010000512.1:0-1537 GCA_966096025.1 uncultured Alphaproteobacteria bacterium
AGCGCGTCACCATCCGTTTCGCCGGTGCGGATACGCACGACCTGCTCGAGCGGCGTGACGAAAATCTTTCCGTCGCCGATCTGACCGGTCTTCGCTTTCGAGGTGATCGCGTCGATCACCGCGTCGAGCATCTCGCTCTTCACCGCCACTTCGATTTTGAGCTTGGGCAGGAAGCTCACGGCATATTCAGCGCCGCGATAAATCTCCGTATGCCCCTTTTGCCGCCCATAGCCTTTGACCTCAGTCACCGTCATGCCCTGAACGCCGAGCGCCGAGAGAGATTCGCGCACTTCGTCGAGCTTGAAGGGTTTGATGATCGCCGTAATAAGCTTCATCGTCCGTCCTTCCATGTTATTGCCTGCGCCGGACGCGAGAGCCCGGCTTTAACGATTTATCAAGAAGCGGGCCAGTTCTTGGGCGACGTCCTAAACTGTTGTTTTATTGGAGTTTTTTGCGAAAAACGGGCTGAAAGTGACTCAAAAACAGGCAGGTCATTTTGCCCAGAAACTAAGCAAAATCCGGTTTTTGCATAGTAATTAGGCAGGAGTTTTCTTGAGGCGTGTCGATGTCTTGATCAGTGGCGGTGGCATGGTTGGCCTGCCGCTGGGGCTGGCTCTGGCCCAGGGCGGCTTGAAAACCGTGATTGCCGATGCCGCACCCCCCGCCAAAGTGCTGGACCCCAATTTCGATGGCCGGGTGTCGGCCCTGGCCTATGCCAGTGTGCGGATGCTGAACGCCTTGGGGGTTTGGGAAAATCTGGCGCCCCATGCCCAGCCGATTCGCGAGATCCTGGTCACCGACGGCAAGGCGGGCCAGCCCGCTTCGCCCTTCTCGTTGCATTTCGATGCCCAGGAAGTCGGCGCCGACAGTCTGGGTCATATTGCGGAAAACCGTCACACCCGCGCCGCGCTGTATCAGGCGGTGGACACCGCCGCCAATCTGGAATTGGTCGCGCCGGCCATGGTGAAATCGCTGACGGTGGAAACCGGCGGCGCGGTGGCGCGGTTGACCACCGGCGAGGAAATTTCCGCCGCCCTGGTGATTGCCGCCGATGGCCGCGAGTCGCCGCTGCGCTCCCAGATGGGGGTGCAGGTCATCGGCTGGTCTTATCCGCAGATAGGCATTGTCGCGACCGTCGAGCACGAACGTCCGCACAATGGCGTGGCCTATGAGCATTTTCTCCCGTCCGGCCCGTTCGCGATTCTGCCCATGACCGGCAACCGTTCTTCTTTGGTATGGACCGAAGCAAAAACCAAAGCGCCGGGATTGCTGGCTTTGGACGAGGCGGGATTCAATGCCGAACTGGCGCGCCGCTTCGGCGCCCATCTTGGCGCGACCAAATCGGCCGGGCCGCGCTGGTCTTATCCCCTGTCTTTTCATCTGGCGCGCGATTTCGTCCGGCCGCGCTTCGCATTGGCCGGCGATTGCGCCCACGGCATTCATCCCATCGCGGGCCAGGGCTTGAATCTGGGATTGAAGGACGCCGCCGCACTGGCGGAAGTCTTGCTGGATGCGGCGCGGCTGGGCCGCGATATCG
>CBHTTW010000513.1:0-1530 GCA_966096025.1 uncultured Alphaproteobacteria bacterium
GCGCATTGTGCACCTTGTCGACAATCGCCTGCGCGATCTCGCCGGTATAAAAAGCGCGTGCGCCGCCCGCCGCGATGGCGCGCAGCGATGCGGCATATTCCGGGTTCTTGAAAACCTCGCCTTCGGCCAGTGGCGTGCCGTCGGCATGATAAAAATGCGCCCTGATGTCGGGCATGTTGGCGCCGCGGGAAAAATTCCGAATCGTGCGCGCCAGTTTGGGCCCGACCGGAAAACCGTTATCGGCAAGCTTGATCGCGGGCTCGAACAATCTGGCCCAGGGCAGCTTGCCGTATTTCTTGTGCGCCATTTCCAGCATGCCGACCACGCCGGGAATGCCCACCGACAGCCCGCCGGGAATGGCTTGCGCTTTTGAGCGCGGCTTGCCGTCGGGCGCGAGGAACATGTCGGGACGCGCCGAAGCCGGCGCCACTTCGCGGCCATCGAAGCTTGTGGTCTTCTTGGTCTTGGGATCATGCACCAGCATAAAGGCGCCGCCACCGATACCGGAGGATTCCGGCTCCACCAGGCCCAGCACCATCTGCACCGCGATGGCGGCGTCCACCGCGCTGCCGCCGGCGCGCAACATTTCCAGACCGGCCTCGGCCGCCAGCGGATTGGCGGCGGCGACCATGTCGGTCTTGGCGAAAGGTTGGACGTAACCGGGACTGACATCGGCGCTGGTGCTGAACGGCGGCAACACCGCCAACAGCAAGGCAAGGGCAAGGCGCGAAGGTCGCATCATGTTTGATAGCCTAGCATTGGCTGCCCAAGACCAAATAACAAAAAAGCCCCGCCTTGCGGCAGGGCTTTTGATCTTGGCTGCTTAAAAACTCAGCGCACGAACACGCGCACTTCGCTGGCGGTGGCGGAGGGGTCGGTGGTTGACGCCACGTTCAGCCGGGTCGCGGGCACGCCCATATCGGTCATGGAGCGCATGACGTCCTGGGCATGGCGGCGGGCCGTGGTCTGGGCGATTTGCACCGAAGCGGCGCTGCCGCGGGTGGGAGAAACCGCGACCACCTGGAAATTGGCGCCGGGGCGGTTCTGCAGCGCCTGATTCAACGCGGCATAAAGAACCTGCTGATAATCGACATTAGGACGGTCGAAGCGGACGACCACCAGCGGCGCGCCGGCCGCGACGGCAGGACCGGCGCCGCCCAGAGACGTGCCGACACCGCCGCCGAAGAAGTCGCCGCTCTTGATCGCGGCGGCCAGGGTGGTGAGGTTGGAACGCTCATTGGCGAGATAGGCGGTCTGACGCTGAATGCTGTCGGAGGCCTCGCGCAGCAGGCGGTCGATCATCACGATGGTCTGGCTGGTTTCGTCTTCCAGCAGGCGTAACTGGCGATGATCTTCATCGACCGCGCCGGAGACATTGTAGGTGGCGCCGATCTGGTCCAGCGCATAATGCGCCGTGGAACTGTCGTTGGTGACGTCGGTGCCCAGCGCGTTGAGGGCATTCACATTGGCCGACAGGGCGTCGAGCTGGCTCTGGGCGGTATTCCATTGCGCCACCAGTTCGGGATTGCC
>CBHTTW010000514.1:0-1506 GCA_966096025.1 uncultured Alphaproteobacteria bacterium
TTGAGCGCCAAGGGCAAGCATGTGGTGGTGATCGGCGGCGGCGATACCGGGTCGGACTGTATCGGCACCTCCAACCGCCATGGCGCGGCTTCGGTGACCCAGTTCGAAATCATGCCCCAGCCCCCGGTCAAGGAAAACAAGATGCTGGTGTGGCCGGATTGGCCGCTGAAGATGCGGACCTCCTCCTCGCACCAGGAAGGCTGCGACCGCGACTGGTCGGTGCAGACCAAGCGCGCCATCGGCCAGGACGGAAAGATCACCGCCCTGGAATGCGTGCGGGTGGAATGGCAGTTGGGCGATGGCGGCCAGATGAAGCTGGTGGAAGTGCCGGGCAGCGAATTCACCCTCAAGGCCGACCTGGTGCTGCTGGCGATGGGCTTTGTCGGCCCCAAAAAGGCCGGGTTGGTCGAACAGTCCGGCGTGGAGCTGGATGCGCGCGGCAATGTGAAGGCGCCGCTCACCAATTATCAGACCAGCAAGGCCAAGATTTTTTCCTGCGGCGACATGCGCCGGGGTCAGTCGCTGGTGGTGTGGGCGATCCGCGAGGGGCGTCAGTGCGCGCGCGGCGTGGACGAATTCCTGATGGGTTCGTCCGAGCTACCGCGCTAAGCGTTATTTTGTAATCACAATACCAACCGGCGCCGCCTGCGCGCTTTCCAGCAGCCGGGCGGCGTTGGCCGTTGCCGGGCTGTGCAGCATCTGGCCTGGTGACACCAGCACGGTGGCATCGGCCAGCCGCGCAATGCCGGCGGCATGGGTGCGCGTTCCCACCGGCCCGCAATCGATCACGATAAAGTCGGCGCCGCCACGCAGCACCGTTATCAGCCGCGCCATGGCGGGTGAGGCGAACAGTTCGGGGCTGGGCCATTTGGGCGTGGACAGCAAATAACTCTGCCCGCGCGGGTCTTTGGCCAGGGACTGGTTGAGGGTCGCCGCGCCGGTGAGAACCTCATACAGACCGGCCTTGACCGGCGCCTTGATGGCGCGGGAAGCCAGGCGCTGGGAGGCGCAATCCAGGATCACGGCCTTCTTGCCCAGCCGGGATGCGGCACGCACCAGGGATACGGCGATGGCGCTGCGGCTTTCGCTGTTTGCAGCGGAGGTCACGGCGATGACGGCGGCGCCCTCCCCGGCGCCCGGCTCGCTTTGCAGCTGGCGCACCAGCTTGACCATGGCATGGGCATATTTGCTGGCCGGATAGTCCAGCACATAATCGGCCGCTTCCAGCCGGGCGGTGTTGTTGACTTCGCCCAGGATCGGCGGGCCGCTCCACAAGGTGACGGGATGCTGGGTCTCGCCCGCCCAGTCCCTGGTCCCGGCATGCCAGCCGGGTGCAATCAGGGCCGGCGCGCCGCCGATGCGCGCCGGCATCATGGGCGCCAGTTTTTCCAGCAGCAGGGCGGTGAAGATGCCCAGGAGCAGGCCCAGCGGGATGGAGGCGCCGACGATCAGCAGGCGCTTGGGCCCGGCGGGGCGCAGCGGCAGTGGCGCCGAACTGATGATGCG
>CBHTTW010000515.1:0-1502 GCA_966096025.1 uncultured Alphaproteobacteria bacterium
GCCCATGAGCGAGGAGCAACGCTGCCCAGCGGCCAAAAGACCCGTGTCGGCGGTTGACTGGGGACACTACCCCCCTAAACTCCGGCGCAGTCTGAATAACCTTCCGTTTCAAGGGACTTTTATGGCGGACAATCCGCAGCGACCTGTGGCGCATACGCGCCCGCTTTCTCCCCATATGACCATCTATCGCTGGCCGGTCACGATGATGACCTCCATCACCCATCGCGCCACCGGCATATGCCTGTCGGTCGGCGCCGTGGTGCTGGCCTGGTGGCTGGCGGCCGTGTCCAACGGATTGGACGGCGGCTATGGCACCTTCATGGAAGTTGCCGAGACGCCGTTGGGGCAGTTGATCCTGTTCGGCATCACCTGGTCGCTTTGCTACCACTTCTTCAGCGGCCTCAGGCACCTGGCCTGGGACCTGGGTTACGGCTTCGACAAGAAACTTTCGGAGCGCAACAGCGTGTTGATCTTCGCGCTGTCGATCCTGTCGGCGGTGGCGATCTTCGCGGCGGTTTGGACCGGCCATGCGGGGTACCTGCAATGAAAAGCGCCGAGACACCGCTGCACCGGGTGCAAGGCATGGGCTCGTCCCATACCGGCACCCATCATTTCTGGCGCGAGCGGGTGACCGCCCTGGCGCTGGCGCCGCTCTCGCTGTGGTTCCTCTATGTCATGCTGGGCATGGTGGGCGCGTCGGTGGTGACGCCGGCCCAGTATTTCCAGAATGCCTGGAACGGCGCCCTGATGGCGGCCTTTGTCAGTTTCTCGCTCTATCATGCCGGGCTGGGGCTGCAGGTGGTGATCGACGATTATGTCCACACCACCGGAACCAAGATTTTCTCCCTGCTGCTGATCCGCGGCGCGCTCCTGGCCTGCTGGATCGTCAGCATCTTCTCCATCTTGCGTATTGCGATTTCATAGGACTGTCCTGATGCCCGCCTTCAACATTGTCGATCACACATTCGATGTCGTCGTTGTCGGGGCGGGCGGCGCGGGTCTGCGCGCCACCCTGGAATGCGCGCTGAGGGGCCTGAAGACCGCCTGCATCACCAAAGTGTTTCCCACCCGCAGCCATACCGTGGCGGCGCAGGGCGGCGTCGCGGCTTCTTTGGGCAATATGGGCGAGGATAATTGGCGCTGGCACATGTACGACACCGTCAAGGGTTCGGACTGGCTGGGCGACCAGGACTCCATCGAATATCTCTGCCGCAATGCGCCCGAAGCGGTCTATGAGCTGGAACATTTCGGCATGCCTTTCTCGCGCACCGAGGAAGGCAAGATCTACCAGCGCGCTTTCGGCGGCATGACCAGCAATTACGGCCAGGGCATCGTGCAGCGCACTTGCGCCGCCGCCGACCGTACCGGCCATGCCATGCTGCACACCTTGTACGGCCAATGCGTCAAGCATGAGGTCAATTTCTTCATCGAATATTTCGCCCTCGATCTGATCATGGACGACGGCGCCTGCCGCGGCGTGATGGCGTGGAATCTGGACGACG